>PIVZ01000319.1 GCA_003354045.1 bacterium | reverse complement strand
CGCAACGACCTCGATTCGGCACGCGCCGGCTCCGAATCGGTGGACGCGCTGGTGCTCTCCTTGGAGAAACGCGTCGAGCTGGCCCGCCTGCAACTGAGTTACACCCGCCTGAAGGCCCCGGTAACCGGCGCGATTGCCGCAGTGAACGGCGAGGAGAACGAAAACGTGGCGGCCGGCCAGGTCGTGATCTCGCTGACCAGTGGCTCGCAGGCCGAGGTCGAGGTGGCCATGCCCGAGGTCCTGATCGCCGGCGTGCGCGACGGCACTGCGGTGACCGTGCGTTTTGCGGCGCGCCCCGGCCACTCCTTTGCGGCCACCGTGACCGAGGTCGGCGTGGCCTCCACCGGGACGGCTACCACCTTCCCGGTCACCGTCCGCCTCGATGACACCGATGCCGGCATTCGGCCCGGAATGGCGGCCGATGTCGAGTTCACCTTCGAGGTCCGCGGCGGCAAGGATCAGATCCTGGTGCCGCCGGTGGCCGTCGGCGAGGACCGCCGCGGGCGCTTCGTGTTCGTGGTCGAGCCGGAGGAGCCGGCCAATGCTGCCGGCGTTCGCTACGCCGCCGCCCGGCGACGCGCCGTGGAGATCGGCGATCTGACCGAGCTCGGGATCGAGGTCACCGGTGGGCTCTCAGCCGGTGATCTGCTGGTTACCGCCGGCGTGCGCCGCCTGAGCGACGGGCAGCGGGTCAAGCTGCTGGCGAACTGAAGTCGAGCGCGATGAGCATCACGCGCCAGGCCATCGAGAAGAACCGCATCACCGGGATTGCCGTCTTGTTCCTGGCCCTCGCGGGGGTCTCGGCCTACACCAGCCTGCCGCGCAACGAAGATCCCGGCTTCATCATCCGCACCGCCATGGTGGTCACCTACTACCCCGGCGCCAGTCCCAGGCGCGTCGAAGAGCTCATCACCAAGAAGATCGAGAAGGCCATCCAGGAAATGCCCGAGCTCGACTCGATCGAGAGCGAGTCGAAAACCGGCGTCTCGGTGATCTACGTGAACATCCTCGAGCGCCACAGCCACATGCAACCGATCTGGGACAAGCTGCGGCGCAAGGTGGAGAAGGTCGAGCTCGATCTGCCGGACGGCGCGCTCAGACCGATCGTAGACGACGAGTTTGGAGACGTATTCGGCGTGATCATCGCCGTCACCGGCGACGGTTTCTCCTATCGAGAGCTGGAGGATGTCGCCGACGAGGTGCGCGACGAGCTGCTGCTGATCGGCGACATCGCCAAGGTCGAGATCTCCGGCGCACAGGAGGAGCGGATCTTCGTCGAGTACAGCAACTCGCGCCTTTCCGAATTCGGGATCTCCCCTCTCGAGCTGCAGCAGATCCTTGCCTCACAGAACATCGTCATCTCGGGCGGCGCCATCAGCACCGCCGACGAGCGCATAATGCTGGAGCCCTCCGGTAACTTCGAGTCGGTGGCCGACCTCGAGCGCACCGTCATACAGGTGCCGGGCAGACCCGAGCTCGTTGCCCTGCAGGACGTCGCAGACATACGCCGTGGCTACATCGACCCGCCTACCTCCAAGGTGCGGGCCACGGGACTGGAGGCCCTCGGGCTGGCCGTATCGATGCGCGAGGGTGGCGACATCATCCGCATGGGGCGCGACATACGGGCGACGATAGACCGGCTGCAGGAGTTCTATCCGATAGGCATCGACTTCGAATACGTGCAGTTCCAGCCCGCCGCCGTCGAGCAGAAGATCGAGGAATTCGCAGGCAACGTCCTCCAGGCGGTCGCCATGGTCGCCCTGGTCATGCTGGTCACGCTGGGGCTAAGAACCGGACTGGTGGTGGCCACGCTGATCCCCGCGGCAATGCTGATGTCGCTCGCCCTGATGTCGGTCATGGACATCGGCCTCGACCAGGTCTCACTGGCCGGGCTGATAATCGCGCTCGGCATGCTCGTCGACAACGCAATCGTGATGTCGGAATCGATCATGGTGCAGATGGGCGAGGGCAAGCCTCCGGTCGAAGCCGCCGTGGACTCGGCGCGCGAGCTGCAAATTCCTCTGCTCACGTCGTCGCTGACTACCGCCGCTGCCTTCCTGCCCATCTATCTTGCCGAATCGTCGGCGGGCGAATACACGGCCCCGCTCTTCAAGGTCGTCACCATAACGCTGCTCTCCTCGTGGCTGCTGTCGATAACGCTGATCCCACTGCTGTGCGCGAGATTCCTGAGGATCGAGCAACACGACGAGAGCGGACAATTCGCCTCGAAGGGATACCGAGCCTACCGGGCCTTCCTGCTCGCGATAGTGCGCCGGCCGCTTCTCACCATGGGCGGGGTCGCTCTCATTTTCATGGTGGCCATGAGCGGCTTCGGATACATACCCTCCATCTTCTTTCCCCCCAACGACCGGCCGACCTTCACGGTAGACCTCGAGCTACCGGTCGGCACGCCGATCGAGAGGACCGAGAAAGTCGTCGCCGAGACCGAGCGCTTCCTCGAGGAGAACCTCAAGACGGGCGCCGGCCGCGACAACGGCATAACCGGCTGGGCCTCCTTCATCGGCCAGGGAGCGCCACGTTTCATTCTCACTTACAGCCCCAAGAAGGCGGCGCCCGAGTACGCCATGTTACTCGTGAACACGACGACCAGGGAGACGGTGGACGAGGTCATCCCGGTGATCGAGAAGTTCTGCAACTCGAAGTTCCCCGACCTCAAGGCCACCGTTCGCCCGCTGGAACTCGGGCCTCCCACCTGGCCGCCGATCGAAGTGCGGATTTCCGGCCGCGACGAGGATCGTCTGTTCGCGATCGTGGACAGGGTGAAGGCAAAGCTGCACGAGATACCCGGCACCAAGCTGATCGACGACGACTGGGGCGCGCGCTCCAAGAAGCTGGTGGTCCGCGTGCACCAGGAGCGCGCCCGCCGCGCCGGGGTCACCAGTCAGGACGTGGCGATCTCGCTGCAAACTTTCCTCAGTGGATTCGAGACCACCGAGTATCGTGAAGGAGAGGATGTGATACCGGTCACGCTCCGTTCGGTGGCCAGCGAGCGCCAGGACGTGGCCAAATTGGAGACCTTGAGCGTGTACGCGCAGGCCACAGGCGAGGCGGTGCCTCTCAAGCAGGTCGCCGACGTGGTGGTGGTCTGGGAGCCCGCCAGGATCGCGCGCTACGACCGGCTGAAGACCGTGAGCGTGGAATCCGGGATCGAGCCGGGGATCACCGCCACACAGGTCAATGCGATCCTCGGGCCCTGGCTGGCGACGGAACAAGCCGCGTGGGGACCGGGCTATTCGTGGGAGTTCGGTGGCGAGAGCGAGGGGTCGGGCAAGGCCAACACCTCCATCCAGGAGAAGCTACCGATCGCCGGCCTGATCATCGTGTTGCTCCTGGTGGGGCAGTTCAATTCGATCAGGCGCCCGTTGATCATTCTCGTCACCGTGCCCCTCGGTCTCATAGGCGTCGTAATAGGCCTGCTCGTGGCCAAATCGTACTTCGGCTTCATGACCTTTCTGGGCGTGATCTCACTGGCCGGAATCGTCATAAACAATGCCATCGTGCTGCTCGACCGCATAGACATCGAGATCAAGGAGAACGGCCTCGAGCCGGCGCGGGCCGTGATCGAATCCGCCCAGCAGCGCCTGCGTCCCATCCTGCTCACGACCTGCACGACCGTGGGAGGCCTGATCCCATTGTGGCTGGGTGGCGGAGCGATGTGGGAACCGATGGCCATCGCCATCATCTTCGGCCTGGTGTTCGCCACAGTGCTCACTCTTGGCGTGGTGCCTACTCTGTACGCGCTGATGTTCCGGGTGAGCTTCAAGGAGTTTCGCTACTGAGGTAGCGCCGGCCGGCGCATGTATCTACTGCCAGCTGGTCGGATGACGGCACCACACGGCCGATTTGCAGACGGCCGGCCACTGTGATGCAAACTTGCCAGCACCCCGCCGGCAGATCTCGAGGAGCCAACAAGCATGAAATTGTTCGAGCGCGACAACATCGGAAGCATGGAGGTCAAGAACAGGATCGCGATGGCGCCCATGGGCACCAACGGCCTGACCGACATAGACTGCGGGTACTCGCGCAGACTCATCGATTTCTACGCCGCCAGAGCCAAGGGCGGCGCCGGTATGATCATGACCGGTGCGGCGATCACCAACACCGAGCTAGAGGGCGGGATCGCCCACTTCCTGCCGCGCATGGACAGCCCCGCCTACATGGGACGTTTGAGCGAGCTGTGCGACGCCGTCCATCACTACGGCTCGAAGCTGGTGCTGCAGCTCACAGCCGGATTCGGCCGCGTCAACTTCGTCGAGAACAACCCCATCCAGCCAATCTCGGCCTCGGCCGTCCCTTGCTTCATGGATCCGAGCACACTGACGCGCGAGATCACCACCGAAGAGATCGCCCAACTCATAGTTTCTTTCGCGACATCGGCCGGCATGGGGATGGTCGCCGGCGTGGACGCAATCGAGATCCAGGGTTACGGAGGCTACCTGCTCGACCAGTTCCAGACCGAATTGTGGAACCAGCGCACTGACGAGTACGGCGGCGATCTCGACGGCCGTCTCCGGTTCTCGATGGAGATCATCGGTGCAACGCGCGCTGCAGTCGGACCCGATCTTCCGATCATCTACAAGTTCACGCCCGATCACTACATCGAAGGCGGCCGCCGCGTGGAGGAAGGCCTGGAGATGGCCAAGAAATTCGAGGCCGCCGGTGTCGCTGCTCTGCACGTTGACGGTGGCTGCTACGAGGTGTGGAACAAGGTGATCCCCAGCATGTACGAGCCGGCCGGCTGTCAGATCGGGCTCGCCAAGGCCGTAAAAGAGGTCGTCAGTGTGCCGGTGATCGCCCACGGCAAGCTCGGCAACCCTGCGCTGGCGGCGGAGGTCGTCGAAGGGGGCAGTGCCGACTTCATTGCCCTGGGGCGACCGTTGCTCGCCGATCCCGACTGGCCGAACAAGGTCAAGGCCGGAAAGGTCGATGATGTGCGGCCGTGCATCTCGTGTAACGACGCCTGCCTCGGCCGCGGCTACGAGATGAAGTACCTCGGCTGCACCGTCAATCCGCTGTGCGGAATGGAGAAGGAGTATGGAATCACGCCGATCGAGCACGAGAAGTCGGTGCTCGTGATCGGCGGCGGCCCTGGCGGACTCGAAGCTGCCCGCGTGGCGGCCTCGCGTGGCTGCAAGGTGTCTCTGTGGGAGAAGAGCGAGCGGCTCGGCGGCAAGCTCAGTGCGGCCTCTACGCCGGAGTTCAAGCAGGACATCCGGCCCCTGATCGATTACCTCGCGCGTGAAGCCGAGAAAGCCGGCGTCAAGGTAGAGCTCGGCAAGGAAGCCACTTCGGAGCTGGTGCGCAAAGCCGCGCCCGACGTCTTGATCATTGCCACGGGCTCGGTTCTGGCGCGGCCTGACGTTCCCGGCATCGACCACCCGCAGGTGGCCAGCTCGGTCGATGTACTTGATGGCAAGACCGCGTGTGGACAGACCGTGGTGGTGGTAGGAGCCGGCCTGTGCGGCTGCGAGGCGGCCGTCCATCTCGCGCAACAAGGCAAGAAGGTTACCCTGGTCGAGATGGCTCCCGACATCGTCCCGGAAAGCACCAACATGAACACGATGATCGGTATCCACGAGCTGATCGCACGCAGCGGAGTCGGGGTAATGACCGGCACCCGGCTCGTGGAGGTAAGCGACACCGGCGCCGTGGTCGAGACCGATGGCAGCCGCGCGGAGCTAAGCGCCGACACCCTCGTGTTGGCTTCGGGCTTCGTCCGCGACACGAATCTGCGAGACTCCGTTGAAGACGACATCACCGAAGTATTCACCATCGGCGACTGCTCGCGACCGAGCAACATCCTCAACGCCATATGGGAGGGCTACCACGCCTCCCGCGTGATCTAAGGGGTCAAGTCGCGGCTTTCGACTTCTCTGACC
>PIVZ01000318.1 GCA_003354045.1 bacterium | reverse complement strand
TCTTCATGCCTCCTGTGCGAGTTCCGGATACTCGGAACCCTGCTCTTCAGCCTCTTCATTGACCCAATCCGGCGATTCTCTGAAAACCGGCATTCTGTTGACAATCCACCGGAAGGCCCAGATCTCCGCACAGATCACCGCAGCAGTGACTTCGATCTCCATCCACGTCGGTACGTATCTGACAGGCTCGTACCACTTGAAGGCGATTACCGAGACATTGAGCCGGTTGAGCACAATGCCGATCAGTGCGAGCACCGCAGCCGTGCGGATGAGCATCATGCTTCGCTTTCGCACGGCTCGCGAGAACAGCACGCAGGGAATCAGCACGAAGCCGATCACCTCGACGAGGTACCAGTAGCCCATCGAATCGTTCAGGTGGACCCACTGCTGGCCGTGCAGGAACACCAGGGCCTTGAGGAAGAGGTATACGAACATCGTGCCAGCACAGATCCTTGCCAGGCTGTGGACCAGGTCGTCGTGGACGGCGTGATGGTCCGAGCTGATCTGATGGCGGAACACCTTCTGGCTTATCGAGCCTTCGAATATCACCATCGAGAGTCCGGCAAAGATGCTCGAGACGAAGAACAGCACGGGGATGAACTCCGTGTACCACAGCGGGTGGATTTTCCCCTTGGCCATCAGGAAGAGCGCCCCGAGCCCGGACTGGTGCAAGGTCGAGAGGCTGATGCCGATGATGACCGCACCCAAGGTCAAGGAGTGAAGAATCTTTCTGGCCCGCTTCCAGCCGAGCCATTCCGCGACGGCCGGCGAGAACTCGATGAACTCGGCGATCATGTAGAGCAGGAAGTGCCATGCGACCAGGAACAGAACCGAGCTCACCCCGAAATCGTTACCGATGACCGGATTGATCACGTTCCACGGACGGCCAAGGTCGAGGAGTAGAGCGCCTGCGTAGAACACATACGCCAAAAGACCGTTTAGCACGGTAGCCCTTATGATCGGCTCGTACTTCTCCTGCCTGAGGACATAGACCATGAAGGTCAAAACGTAGGCACCTCCGGCAAATGCCACTCCGGTAACTACGTCGAACCCGATCCATATTCCCCACGGGTAGTTCTGATCGAGATTGGTGATGGACCCGAGCCCCTGCGTGAAGCGAATGTAGAGAAGCACTACCGCCACTAGCATTATGGGGATCGAGATCACGTTGAAGGGGGTGAGCAGCTTCCCCTTTGGCTTGAGCTCCTGGAGCAAGAAACGCCAGAGGCTTTCCTTCTCCCTAGTCGCGTATGACATAGCCACTCTCCGTTCGCTCGTCTTCAATCGATCCCTTGTCGTCGTCCCTCTTGGTCGCATTGCTTATCGCGAGCAGTAGCCCCGGCCACAAAGTGAGCACGATCGGAACGCTGTAGAGGAAGCCCGTCGTGAACTCCGGAGGGGCCGTCGTGCCCAGATCGGTCCTGAAACCGAGCTGTGAGAACGGTACCGAGGCAAGATAGAGATAACCGGTCGCTCCTACCTCGTGCTCTCCGTAGATCTCGTGGACGTAGTCGTCCGGACTCTCGTAGATCCTGCGCCTGGCCTCTTCGATGAGATCGGTCCTCTTGCCGAAGGTCAGGGCCTCGAAGGGGCAGTTCTCGACACAGGCCGGCTGCCTGCCTTCCTTGACGCGCTTCCACCAGCACATATCGCACTTCATCACTCGCGGATTGGCGCTGTGGTACTCGAAGGCGGGTACGTCGAAGGGACAGGAGACCATGCAGAACCGGCAGCCCATGCACTTGTCTTCACGCCAGACTATCGGTCCTTGCGGAGTCTTGTGCATGGCGTTGGTCAGACAGGCGGCCGCGCAAGACGGCTGGGTGCAGTGCATGCACTGCTTCTTGACCGACATCTCACCGTCATCGGTGTCGTAGAAGTTGACGACGGTGAGCGCAGTTTCACTCGGCTCCCTTTCGACTTCGGTTACCGAAAAGTCGTCTATGTCCGGGATCGGCAAACCGTGATCCTCGGCGCAGGCCTCCTCGCAGGTACGACACCCGACGCACACGGTGGTATCGACGAGTACGCCGTAGAGCTCTCTGTCGTCGCCGGCTGCTTGGGACGCGTTTGCGCTGGCCGGACCTAGAGCACAGAGGCTCGCCGCTCCCAGAGTCTTCAAGAAGGATCTTCTATCCATGCCGTTCTCCGCTCTCCTGGTCGGGGTTTTCTTCTGTGTCTTCCACGTCTGCTCGAGGACGCCTTAGACGGAGGTCGAGCCGCCCATGAAGAGAATCGTTACGACGGATGCAAGAACTAGTATCGGTACCATGATCACTACCTCCTACCCCTATTGAGCAAGCTGTGGGCCAAAGCTCGGGCTCTTACGCCTGATTCTTGTCGGACAAATTTCGGTAGCGATTTCGGTACCCTACGGCCTGCCCTCCGGAAGGCTTGTAGAATTGCTCTACACGGCGTGAGCGTGCACCGTTGAGATTCTCACCACCGATGTCTCGGCCATCGACATCGGCAGCGTATAAATGTGTGTTTTTCAACGGTTGAACGCCGGTGTTGCGGAACTCAACAGCGGTGTTGAGCTTTTCAACATCGCTGCGGCCAGAGGTGAGGTGCGATTGGTTGTCGCAAGAGAAGTGCGGGTAACGCATGCGGCCCAGGAGGCTGACCCAAGACTCCCGTGGATGTCGCCGGTGGCGGATCGCCCGACTGGCAAGGCGCGCGAGGAAGCCTTGGCTGGGCGTCAAGGTGACCGAGTGCAACGCAGCCAGCCGGGATGAGCCGCCGCCGGGACGCCGCGAGCGTGTCTTGGGTCAGCCTCCTAGGCGAGGAAGCCCAGGAGGAGTCGGCGATAGCGCTCTGGCCCGAGAGCCCGGCGCAGATCCGTGAGACGCTCGCCGCCGTCGGCCAGAGTCGTCCCCACACTCTCGTTGCCCTGCTCGAGTAGCCGAGCGGCCTGTTCGTGCAGGCTTGCCATTTGCCCATCTGCGAGCTCTTTCATCTCGCGTCCCGACAGCAGGTTTTCTTGCTGGTCGAGACTCGTACGGCAGCGCACCTCTATGAGCCAGCCTTCATCGTAGGGAGATTCGGCCATGAGCGCAGGACAGTACTGAACGTCGCCATTACAAAGCACGACGGTTCCTGAGACCGGCGCAAGCACAGGAATGAAGTCGGCGTCGGCCGCCAGCCAGCAGCCTATCCTCCCTTGCTTCAAGCGGCTTCCGACGGCCGGCAGGACGATCGACTTCACGTCGGTGAGCAACTCGCCGGCAAACATATCCAGACCGCAGCGGACTCTGTTGCCGTCGATTGCCTTCACCCAGGCGTGGGCCGGATGATAGAGGCGATCATCTGGAAACTCCCACGAGGAAGGCTCGACCGGCAGCTTCGTGCCGCCGGCCGGCCCAGGCATGTCCACCCCCCGCAAAGCCGCATCGAGCGGGCACTTTTCACAGTCGAGCTGGCGGTCGCAGAGCTTGTAGGCCAGCAAGCCCGCGGTCATCCACACGCAGCGAAGATCCTCAGCCGGTAGGCATGTGACCTTCGCCCTGCGTGGCTGGTGGCCATGCATATTGCGCTCCCGACTGCGCGTCTCAGTGACGGCCCTGGTTGGTTGAGATATCGGGGGCGGACTCCTCGAAGAACTGCGCGGCGAGCTCACGCCACTCGTCGACGCCAATGGCCGCTGCCAACCCGTTCACGGGCAGGCCGCCGTCGGCCAGTGTAGCCGAAGGCTCGGCCGTGCCGACCGCTACGGCGGCCATGCAGTCGCGCAGCCTGCCGATCTCTTTGCCCATCCATTCATTGGCTTCCTCGCCGACGTACATGCGCCGCAGGGAATCGGAAAGACGACGCGGCCGAATCTGGTACAGCCAGCTACGGTCCGGACAGTCGGCTTCGAGACGGCCGGGGTGCTTGCGCACGGTGGCGTTGACAGCGGCCACCGTACCCTCAACGGGCGACCGTAGCCGCACCTCGCGATCACCGCGGCCGAGAACCGCCACAGTATCTCCGACGTGAACCTCGGCACCTGGCCGGCGCATTTCGACTCTGTCGATCCCGCCCAGAGCCCTCAGCGGCAAGCCGCCCGCGCCCAAGCGGATATCGCCCGAACTCTCCAGGTGCACCCAGGTGTGGCCGGGCGCATGAAAAACCCCCATCGGCAAGCGCGAAAGATCGGCAGGCTCCCCTAATGCGGTCGCGGCCAATGCCGATTCGCCAACGGAAGCACCCGCTGCCGCAAGGGCACGCTGTTCGGCGCTTCCGTTGACGAGATAGTCGATGGTGAGAAAGGCGATTATGGTCACTACAACCATGACGAAGACCATGGTGGACCTCCTGTTGCGGGGTTAAGTGCCCGCACGAGTTTCACCATCGATAGAGCAAGACCCGGGCCATCACTGCCGGCCCGCGCGCGCTGCTTCGACGCACGCCCAAGTACCCGGAATACAACATGAAGCAGGAGAACTACGAGAGCGCCGGCGAAAGATCTCAACGGCCGGCGCGCGACAGCCGTTGAGAAACGCATCACTGCGCAGCACTGGCAGCGTCGGGCGCTCGTATTGCACCCGCGCATTTCAGTAGTTGCGGCAACTGTTGACGAACTCAACACCGCTGTTGCAGAACTCTACACCAGCGCGAGCGAGCACGAATTCCCGCCGGGAAGTCCCCTGAGTACGATCTGTTCAGAGCCCACAAACCGCTCGGCAGGAAGGGGCGACGAGCCCGGATGCCCTCATTGAGAGAGTCCGGGCCCGTCCCTACTGCGTCTAGAAAGGGGACGAGAAGAAGGCGCTTAGAACGGCGTCACTGTGAAGCCGTCTTCTATCGGGGTGCGCTCGGCAAAGTAGGGGCCGAGCTTCTCTTCGACGCTTTCCGCCGTCCAGGCATCGTCGGTCTCGAACTGTGTGCCGACGTCGGGCTGGCCGACCATCGTGATGCTCTTGGCGTACACGATCATCAGGTAACCCGACACGTTGGCCGCCTGCGGCGAAGCCAGATAGGCGACCAGCGGCGAGCAGTTCTCGGGCGCGTAGGTGTCGAAGCCTTCCTCGGGCTTGACGAACATGGCGCTGACCGCGCCAGAGTCGGTCATTCGCGTGCGCGCCCGCGGCATTATGACGTTGGCCGTCACCCCGTATTTCTGCAGCACCTGCGCGGTGGACATCGTCATCGCGACGATGCCGGCCTTGGCGGCGGCATAGTTGGGCTGTCCGGCCGAGCCGAAGATGAACGCCTCAGAGGAGGTGTTGATGATGCGCCCGTATATGGGCCCGCCCTCGGCCTTCGATTTGTTCCGCCAGTACTCGCTGGCGAATCTCATACCGGCGAAGTGCCCCTTCAGGTGAACACGGATGACGGTGTCGAACTCGTCCTCGTTCATGTTGAAGATCATCCGGTCGCGGCAGAAGCCCGCGTTGTTGACCAGGATGTTGAGATCTCCGAACTCCTCGACCGCCGTGTTGATCATCGCCTTTGAGGCTTCCCAGTCGGCCACGTCGCCGAAGTGCGGGACGGCCTCGCCGCCCATGGCTTTGATCTCCTCGACGACCGCGCGAGCCGCCTCCTCGTCCTTGCCCGAGCCATCGCCGGCGGTGCCGAGGTCGTTGACGACCACGCGCACGCCATGGCGAGCCAGCTCCAACGCCTCAACGCGGCCGAGCCCGCGAGCCGCACCCGTTACTATCGCTACTTTTCCGTCCAACATCACAGACGCTCCAAAATGGTTCCGGTTCCCAGAGAGGAACCACAGCACATGCTTATGAATGCCGTGCTCTTATCGCTCCGCTCGAGCTCATGGAGAGCGGTGACGATGAGCCGGCTGCCGGTGGCGCCGACCGGATGGCCGAGCGAGATGGCGCCGCCGTTGACGTTGAGCTTGTCCACGTCGGCGTCAAACACGCGCACCCACGACATGACGACGGCGGCGAAGGCCTCGTTGATCTCG
>PIVZ01000317.1 GCA_003354045.1 bacterium | reverse complement strand
GGCAGTGCGGCCACCAGCATGTTGTAGGAAAGGGAGGCGCTGCCAATCGCAAGTTCTGCGAAGCTTGTGGCTCGGCACTGATGGAGAAGTGCCTCAAGTGTGGCAGTGAAAACGGCGTTTGGGCCAGCTTTTGCGGCTCGTGTCGAGCCGACAGCGTCTGCGCGTGGCCCCCGGCGAGCAGCCGGACTCTAGCGCCTGTGCCCGTCTCCCACCAATGGCTAACCGCCCCGATTTGTCTCCGGTTGGGGCGCCGTAAGGGGTTCACACGCGAGCTTTCCAGAGCCCGGATATTCTCAATTACTCGGTAAATTTCCAAATTTCGGGAAACGTCCCCCACCTGAGGCCGCTCGTAGCCCGTAACCCCTTGATTTTCTCAAATGTGGGCATGGATCGATGTGGCATAGATGGTGCAAACTGCTATTGGGGGTCCAGCTCCACGGCCAGATATTCCGAGAGGCTGGGGCTAATCGAAGCGGGCGCTCACGCCACGGCGCGAGCGGGTCGGTTAGCGTGGCTAATGGTGTAGGTAAGCAGGTGAGATGGGGTTAGCTTCGAGTGAACGCATGCGCACACAGCTGGGCTATGAGGGAGATCCGACACGGGTACCTCGTCGTCGAAGGCTGTTCGAACTGCAATGCTCGCTCCTCATTCTTCTCCACCGAACCGGTGGCCCCGATCGATGAATACCAGGAAGGCAAGCATCACTGGATCAATCTAGGCAGTTCTCAGGCCGTCAAGTTCGACCTCGAGTGCGACGGTTGCGGCAAGGTCGTCGTCCTCGACGACATGATGGGGCTGATGCTCTCCACCTGCGAGGATCAGAGATGCGAAGTCGCACGTACCGCCGCAGAGGGAGGCCCGGGTACCTGGGTCTACGTGGCGCTATGCGCGGACAGCACACACGCGTCCGGCAAATGCGTGACTGAGGCCAGCGTCGCGGCACTTGCCGAATATTTCAACGCGAACATCAAAGCCGCCGACAAAGAGATAGTAATCCTTCCGTGCATCAAGTGCCGGAGCATAGATCTGTGCCGCGGGATCGTCATCGCCGATGCCGGCCTTGCCGAGATGTACTGACCGCGATGTGTCTACACGAGTGCAAAGGCGAGGATGTTTCCGGAAGCGGGCGATCAGGTGTGGGCGTATCGAGACAGGCGAATGAAAGAGTGACAGAGAGAAGATGAAAGTATCCGAATTTGCTGAGCACGCCGGGCTGACCTCTCTCAACGAGCACGGCGATAAGGAGATCGAAGGCGTCTACATCTCCGACATGGTCTCGGACATCATCACCGGGGCGATGGCCAACGGCGTCCTCGTGACTCTGCAAACACACAAGAGCTTGATTGCCGCGGCGAACCTCGTCGATGTGGCTGCGATAGTGTTCGTGCGCGGGAAGAAGCCTGCGGCCGACGTAGTGGAGCTGGCCGACAAGGCCCACATAGCCCTTCTCGTGACCGATACGGATACGTGGTCGCTGGCAAAGAAGCTAAAGGAGCTCGGGATCGAATAGCGGGTGGCGGGCCGAACGTACGCCGCGAGCTGCGGAGGTGTGCGCAGGCTTCACGGGCCCGACGGACGGCTGTGTAGGGTGAAGGAGATCGCCAATGGCGAAAGATGCGTTAAATGCGGTGATGCAGGAGTTCAGCGGGGAAGGCGCCGACCTTATTCCGATGCTGCAGCGGGCCCAGGCGACCGAAGGGTTTCTCTCCACCGAGACGATGAGCCGAATAGCACGGTGGCTGAAGGTGTCGGAGAACGAAGTCTTCGGAGTGGCGACTTTCTACGCGCAGTTTCGTTTTACGGAACCGGGTAAGCATCACATCAAGGCCTGTCTGGGGACCGCCTGTCACGTCAGCGGCGGCGAGCAGATGCTCGACATGGTGGAGCGCCGTCTGAACGTACGGCCGGGTGAGACCACCGAGGACGGGGAGTACGACGTGGAGCGTGTGGCGTGTCTGGGCTGCTGCGCCCTGGCTCCTGTGCTCATGGTTGACGACAAGACCTACAGCCAGATGTCGGTTTTGAAAGTTCAGAGGTTACTGGATGAGCGCGATGACGATAGCTGAACGGCGCAGTGGCGCCGAGACGCGCTGGAAGAAGCTGCAGGATGCCAAGGACCCGGTGATCTACGTCGGCGCCGGCTCCTGTGGAAGGGCGGCAGGCGCCACCGACGTGATTGCCGCCGTCGAAGAGTACCTGGGAAAGAAGAAGCTCGAGGCCCGCATTGTCGAAGTGGGTTGTATAGGTCCGTGCTACCTGGAGCCGTTGCTTGACATCCAGATGCCCGGTCGGCCGCGGATAAGCTACTCGAATGTGGCGGCGAAGCGGGTGCCGAAGATCCTGAACCTGTTCTTGGAGAAGAACAAGGTGCCGCAGGCTGGCTGCGTGGGACATTTCGCCGAGGGCGAGTTCGACGGCATACCGCGTTTCTTCGATCATCCGATGCTCGAGCGGCAGGTGCGCGTGGTCTTGAGGAACTGCGGTATCATCGACCCGGAAGAAGTCGATCACTATCTCGCAAGGGACGGTTACAAGGCCATCGAGAAGTGTCTTTCGATGAAACCGGAAGACGTGATCGAGGCGGTCAAGACAGCCGGGCTGCGGGGACGCGGCGGAGCCGGGTTCCCGACCTGGCAGAAGTGGTCGTTTTGCCGCTCTACGAAGAGCGATCAGCGCTACCTGATCTGCAACGCGGACGAGGGAGACCCCGGCGCGTTCATGAACCGCTCTCTGATCGAGGGCGACCCTCATGCACTGCTCGAGGGCATGCTGATCGCGGCCTACGCGATCGGCGCCAGCAAGGCATTCATCTACATTCGCGCCGAGTATCCGCTTGCTATCGAGCGGCTCAAGAAGGCGATCGGCCAGATGCACCAGCTCGGGCTGCTCGGCGAGGACATTCTCGGAAGCGGCTTCGACTTCGAGATCAAGATCAAGGAAGGTGCCGGCGCCTTCGTCTGCGGTGAGGAGACGGCGCTCATAGCCTCGATCGAAGGGAAACGGGGAATGCCGCGCACGCGGCCGCCGTTCCCGGCCGTTTCCGGGCTGTGGGGCAAGCCGACGATCATCAACAACGTGGAGACGCTGGGTACGCTGCCCAACGTCTTGCGTAACGATGCCACCTGGTACAATCGCTTTGGCACCGAGACGTCCAAGGGAACCAAGACCTTCAGCCTGGTCGGCAAGGTTCGTCGTACCGGACTGATCGAGGTCCCGCTAGGAACCACGCTGCGCGAGGTCATCTACGACATCGGCGGCGGCTTGGTGAAGGATTTCAAGGCCGTGCAGACCGGCGGTCCCTCGGGCGGCTGTCTGGGAGAGGAGTTCCTCGATACGCCGATCGACTACGAGAATTTGGCCGCGGCCGGCTCGATCATGGGGTCCGGCGGGCTGATCATTCTCGATAAAGACACCTGTATCGTGGACACGGCGAAGTACTTCCTGCGCTTCACGCAGGAAGAGTCGTGCGGCAAGTGCGTGCCGTGCCGGGTGGGCACCAGGCACCTGGCCGAGATCCTCGAGAAGATCTGTAAGGGAAAGGGCGAGATCCACGACATTGCCAAGCTCGAAAAGCTTGCCGCCGCACTCAAGGGTGGCTCGCTGTGCGGGCTCGGCCAGACGGCGCCCAACCCGGTGCTTTCTGCTCTCAAGTACTTCAGAGACGAGTTCCTGGCACATACACAGGAGAGCCGCTGCCCGGCGGCGGTGTGCAAGGACCTCGTGGTCTATCGCATCATCGAGGATCAATGCACGGGATGCCAGCAGTGCGTGAAGGTCTGTCCGACGGACGCCATCACGGGTCCGCGTTCCGAGCCCCACAACCTCGATCTCGAGAAATGTATCAAGTGCCGGGCGTGCTACGAGATCTGTCGCTATGACGCTATCGCGGGCGACGCCATCGTAATCGAATCGTGAGGAAATCGTGAGCCGCAAAAGTAAACGCAAAGGCAAGATGGAGATCGATCACCGTGAGGTGTCGTTCGCGATGGGCGATACCGTTCTCAGGGTCGCCGAGCTGAACGACATCTACATTCCTTCGTTGTGCTCGCACAAAGATCTCAGCCCCTTCGGCGGCTGCCGTATGTGCATGGTCGAGGTGGAAGGCATGCGCGGCTATCCGCTGGCGTGCAGCACGTTGGCAGATGACGGAATGAAGGTGCTCAGTGAGACGGCGAGAATTCGCGAGATGAGGCAGGAGATCTTGCAACTCATCCTCAGCGAGCACCCCGCCAGCTGTCTCATCTGTAGCGAGAAGGTCGAGTGCAGCGAGAACCAGTACACCATAAGGAAGGCGGGTGTCTCGACGGGCTGCCGCTATTGCCCGAGCGACCGGCAGTGCGAGCTGCAGGACGTCGTGGACAAGATCGGGGTTACCGACGTCGAGTACCCGGTTCACTATCGCGGCTACGAGGTTGAGCACGAGGACCCGTTCTTCGACCGAGACTACAATACCTGCATTCTGTGCGGCCGTTGCATTCGCATGTGCCAGGAGCTTCGCGGCACCGGCGTGCTGGCGTTCAAGTTCCGCGGGCCGAAGGTGCGGGTCGGAACCGCCTTCGAGCGCAGTCATGTGGAGGCAGGGTGCGAGTTCTGCGGGGCCTGCGTGTCGGTCTGTCCGACCGGAACGCTGGCCGACAAGGTCTCCAAGTGGGACGGAAAGCCCGACGACTTCGAAGTCTCGACCTGCCCGTTCTGCGGGCTCGGCTGCCAAGTGGAGCTCTATCGCAAGGACGGCCGGCTTTCGAAGGTCCATCCCCAGCTCGACCCGGAGATCAACGACGGACAGCTGTGCGTGCGCGGCCGCTTCTGCATGCCGGAGATGACCCATAGTCACGAGCGCTCCAAGAAGCCGGTGCTCAAGCGCGGTGAGTACTACCGTGAGGTGATCTGGGACGAGGCCATCTCCGAGGTTGCCGCCAAGCTGAAGGACGTCAAGCCGGACGATTTCTTGATGGTGGTCTCGGGAGACCTGACCAACGAGGGGCTTTACACGGCGCAGAAGTTTGCGCGCGATTGCCTCGGGTCGAACAATATCGATTCCACCGCGCGTGAGCTGCTTCCGGGTGGTCTCGGTTTGTGGAGCCAGCTGTTCTCGCAGCCGATCTCGATGACCGCTCTCAAGGAGGCGGACTCGATCATCGCGGTCGGGCTCGACTCGCGTTTTTACTTCTCGGTTGCAGGTGTGGAGATACGTCGCGCTCTCAGAGAAGGTGCCACGATGACCACCATCGATGCTCACGACTCGAACCTGGCCCGCTATGCCAAGTACTGGTTGCGCCCGCGGCCGGGCGGCGCGGCGACGGTGCTCGGTGCGCTGGCGAAGAGCCTCGGCAAGAAGGCCAAAGGTAGCGGTGAGGCCGCAGAAAAGGCCGGGGTCGACGTGGAACTCTTCGCGCAAGCCGCGGCGGCCCTCGCCTCCGGAGAGAATCTGGCCGTGGTGATCGGACCGGCGGTCTTCGAGCAGGGCGCCAACGGCGAGTTGCCGGAAGCGCTGGCCACGCTGGCGGCGCGTGAGAACACGACGTTGTTACCGCTTTACAACGGGGCGAACACGCGGGCGGCGCTCGAACTGGGCGTCATGGGCGAGATCCTTCCCGGTGTGGCCAAGGCCAAAGGCAATTCCGTCAAGTTGGCCGATGTAGTCGAGGGCACGGCGAAGCCCAAGGTGCTCTACCTGGTGGGGGACATCCCTTTCTTCGAACGTCCCGACTGCGACTACGTGATCGCCCAGGGTATTTACGATCCGCCGTTCCCGGTGGACGCCTTCCTGCCGGCCGCCAGTTTCGCGGAGGCCGACGGAACACTGACCAACCTCGAGGGGCGCGTGCAGAAGCTGGTCGGCATCGAGCAGCTCGCGGATGGCGCCGTCAACGGATTCTCGCGGCCGGACTGGTTCATATTCAGC
>PIVZ01000316.1 GCA_003354045.1 bacterium | reverse complement strand
CGCGCCAGGTACTCGTCACGTACGCGCTCTAGCGCCTCTTCCAAGGGCAGCACCTCAGGTTCTTCTCGTGCCTCGACCTGCAAGAGGTGAATCTGGTCCTCGTCCTGGTAGGGGATGACGAAGCCGAGGCCGCCGAGCTCGAGCAGGTAGGTTCGTGCTTTGCTCGTGATGTCGGTGAGCTCGTCGAATGCCTTCCAGTCGAGATCTTCGATCTCGCCATCGAGTTCCTTGGCGGCGCCGTCGAGGTCTATCTTGCCGGCGATCAACTTCTCGCGCATCCGCTCGACAGCCGCCATTCGCGCGATTGGATCTTCGCCGATGGGTACGGCCAGGCGGCGCAGGCGAAAGCGCAGCGGACTCTGGAAGTGATGTGAGTTGTCTTCGTAGAAGGCCTCGAGACGCTCGGAATCGGCCTCGACGAGATCCTCGACGCGACCGCGGATCTTCTCGTCGGCAATCATCCGGTCGCGGTTCGTGGCCAGGCGTTCCTCGGCTTCGCGGCGCGCATCGGCGTTCATGACGGTATCGTCGCTCTCGATCAGTCCGTAGAGCAGGGCCTGATCGAGCTGTCTGCGATAGGCATACGCCAAGCGCTCGAGGGCGGCCTCGTCGGAGTCGTCTTCCGGGTCGATGTCGTCAGGCGCCGGCGTTTGCGCCGCGAAACGGGCCATCTCGCGCGCCGTTACCAGGAAGTCTCCAACTACCAAGACTTCCCGGTCGAAGTCGTCTCCCTCGAGAATCTCTTTCAGCTCTTCGGCCGCAATGAGAGTGGAGCCGTCCGGCGGCTCCAGGTCACGTGCTGTCTCCGCGATTTCTTCGTTGAGGGCACGGTTGCTCAAAACGCCTTCGATCCGTTCGCGCACTTCTTCCAGGCCGAATTCGCTTCCGTCTGTCCTGTCGCGCACGTAAAGGAGCACGGCGCCGTCTTTGACGGGATGCGGCTCGCTTATCTCACCCTCTTCGAGCTTGAACACGGCTTCGGCGAGCTTCGGCGGCATGTCTTCTCTCTTGTACTGACCGACCTGCCCGTCGCGCAGCCGCGTCTCCGAGTGTGAATGCTCGCGGGCGAGCGAGGCGAAGGTCTCGCCATCGAGGAAGCGCTGCCTCAGCGAGAGAAGAAGTTCCGTCGTTGCTTCCGGCTTGTCGGGATCTTCGTGACGCCGATAGATGTTGAAGAGCATTACGCTCGGCCCGGTCTTGAACTGCTCGCGCTTGTCCTCGTAGTAGGCGGCAACCTGTTCTTCGGGGATCTCGATCGCTTCGCGGCGCTCCCGCATATGGAACTGCAAGACGGTGCGCCTGCGGGTCGCGAGGTCCCGTTCAGTGAGATCCAGGGCGGCTATCGCGGCGTCACGGTCGGGAACGTCGGCCAGGACTATCTTCTCCACCGTCACGGCGCGCGCCGCCTGGCGGTAGCGTCCGACCAGGGCGTCGAGGCGGGCGGCAGCGTCGGCGCCTTCCGTCGCTCCACGACGACCGGGGGCATCAGAGAGCCGGCGTTCGACCTCCTCGATCTCGACGCGTCCGCCATTCCACGTTGCCACCGCGCCTTCGGCATCCTGGCTGACCGGGCTCGCTTTGGTCTCTTGGCCGACCGGGGCCTTCTCGGTCTCGCCGCCGGGTTGATCTGCGCTCGGACAGCCGGCAAGCGCCGTAAGTCCCAGCAGAAGAACCAAGGTGTTCAGTACTTTCATGTCGTCTCCATGGCCTCTCGCGCTTTCTCCCGCCATTCGTCAGTGCGGCAGATCCGATCGAACTCTCTGCGCTCCCTGCGGGCCTCCTCGGGACGCCCGAGCTTTGTGAGAAGACGGAGCTTCTCCAGGTGTCCGTCGCAGGACCCGGGCGAGAGTCGTAGTACGCGCTCTAGACGCTCGAGCGCTTCTTCATCCTGGCCGCGTGCCGCGAGCAACTTTGCCCAGCCGAGGTGGCCTTCCACCGCGAGTGGCTGTAGCGCGAGCAACGCCTTGAATTCACGTTCGGCCCCGTCCAAATCGCCGGCATCGAGCAGGTGACGCGCCATTTCCATACGCGCGGGCGCGTTATCTTCGTCGAGTTCCAGGGCGCGTTCGATCTCGGTGACGAAGTCCTCGACGTTGCCGGCCTCGAGCGCCATTTGGGCGAGCGCCACCCTTACGGCCGCCGTGTTGTCCGACTCGGCAATCTTCTCAGCCAGCGCCCACCCGCGGTCCTGCTCTCCCGCATCGAACACGGCGCGCGCCACCTGGAGGAATATCGCCTGGTGAGCGCCGCCGAGCTCTGCGCTGTCTTCCAGGACCTTGGCTGCCTCGAGCGGCTTGTCCAGGCCGACCAAGGCGTTCGCGAGCATTGCCTCGTAAAAGGCGTTTCCGGGCGCGTCTTCCAGAAGTTTACGGGCGGTCTTGGCGGCCGCGGCGAACTGTCCGCCGCCGATCTGCTGGCGCATGCGCTGAGCCAGGTTGATGTCGCGGACACGGTCCTGCGGTGGAATGCCTTCGTCTCGAAGCGTTTCCTCGACGGCTCCGGGCCCCTCGCCACCGGAGTCGAGATAGCCCAAGGCTTCGAGCCGTTGTTTAGTGGCCTCATCCACCTCGTGCACGGCCTCGGCCGCCTCGGCGCTGGCATGCTCGCGGATGAACCTTGCAAGCGCTGTCTCGAGTCGCTTCGCTTCAGTGGGACGCTCGGCGATCAGGTCTCGGAGCTCGTGGGGGTCGTCAACCAGGTCGAAGAGCTCGGGGCGGGGCCCGTGGATGTACTTCAGCGGCCATTCATAGAGAGCGCGCAGCTCGCCGAAGCCGTGCGAGAGGCGTGGCGAGATGCTCTCCGAGTAGTAGAGACGGGGCGCCTGCGCGTCGAGCTCGGGCTCATGGATGAGCGGCACGAGCGAGCGACCTTGCAGCTCTTCAGGCCCTTCGATGCCGATGAGGTCGAGGATGGTGCTCACGATATCGACGGTGCCTACGCTTTGGCCAATTCTCTTGCCGCCCTCCATCTCCGGGATCTTCATGATGAGCGGTACGTGCAGCGTCGTGCTGTAGGCGAGAAAGGCATGCGTTGCCTCTTTGTGCTCGAAGTTTCCCTCGCCGTGATCGGAGGTCATGACGATCAGCGTTCGGTCGTAGACGCCGGCCTTCTCGAGCTCGCGCACTATTGTTCCGAGACTCTCGTCTGCGTAGGCGATCTCTCCCTGATAGGGATCGTGCGCGTAGATATGATTGTAGGGCGGAGGGGCGGTGTGAGGAAGGTGAGGGTCCCAGTAGTGGAGCCAGACGAAGAAGCGCTCGTCGAGGTGCTCGCGGAGCCAGGGTAGGATCGCATCGTTTACGTGCGCTGCCGGCCGCTCGTCGTACCAGGTTCCTCCCTGGCGGCGCTCCGGGCGGCCGCGGAAGTCTTCGCGGTTGCCGGTGATGTCGTCGTCGTAGAAATCGAATCCTTGAGCGAGGCCAAACTCGCGCACGAGCGGAAAACCGCCGATCGACGCGCCCGTGGCCCAGCCTGCCTCGCCCAGTATCTCGGCCAAGGTCTCGCGCCGTTCGGGCAGCTTGAACATGCTGTTATCGCGAACGCCGTGCACCATGGGCTGAACGCCCGTCAGGATGGTCGAGTGCGAGGGCTGGGTGATGGGGTTACTGGCGAAGTTGTTCTCGAAAAGGACGCCCTCGGCGGCAAGCCGGTCGAGAACCGGCGTGCGCGCGTTCTCGCGCCCGTAGCAGCCGATGTAGTCGGCGCGCGTGGTATCGAAGGTGAGCAGCAGGACGTTCCAGTCGCGCAGGGTCGGTTCCGGTTCACCGCTACAGCCGAACATCGCTACGGCCAGCACTGCGGCAAGCACCCGCCCGGCAATTCCATTCAATCTCACTGTCGTCATTAGCCCCTCAGTTGTGGCCTCGTATATCAGGAAGTTTCACCCGTCAACGACCTGGCGCGCGCCCGCTCTGCGGCCCTCCCGGCGCCCTCAGGCGGGCCAGTGCCGCTTCGAGGGACTTTCTGCGCGGTTGGGAGGGCCCTAGAGGCAGTTTGTCGAGAACGTCTTTCGCCAGCGCCAACGCGTCGCGCGACACACCCGTGCGCTGTGCCGCCGCGAGGCCTTGGCGCAGGTCGGCTTCGGCCTGCTCGGCACTCCCCATCAGATATGCCGCCCGGGCGCGCAGGATGATGTCGGTGCCGCGCTCGCGGCTCTGCTGAAGCGATCGGCGCAGTATTCGGAAGCTCTCGGCAGCCTGCTGAGGGTCCTCACTTTCGAGCCTCCATCTGGCTCGTAGGTGCGAGGCGAGAGCGAAGAGCGGGTCTCTTGCTTCGATTCCCGCAAGCACCTCCTCTTGAGCCTCGAGCGCACCCCAATGCCTGGACGCCCCAAGTTGCATGCCTTTGACCACGGCCTGTCCCGCGGGGGGCATCGCTCTCAGTGCTGCCGAAGGTGGTCGCGCATCCGATCTGTCCTGCCGCACGAGCACGCTGTAGAGACCGGCCGCAGCCTCGTAGGAGTCCGGCGACCGGGAAAGCGCCGCCCGAAAGCTCTCCTCCGCCCATCGGGTATCGCCGCGGCCGAGCTCTATGAGGCCCCGCAGCACCAGAGGCTCGCCGCTGTGCGGGCTCTCGTCGGCGAGACGCTCCGCCCGCTCCACCTGTCTGCCCGCCACCAGGCGGCGCAAGAGGTAGGGAACATCGGCCTGCAAATCGGCCGCACCGGCAAGGACGGGATCGAACGGGGCGACCAGCGTCTCGAACTCCTCGCCGCCGAGCGGCGCCGCGAGAATTTTCGGGGAGCGCATCAGCATGAGGTTGTAGTCATCGGTGCTGCGTCGCGCGCCTTGGATGAACTCCTCGACGCGGTCACCGCCGAGAGCCTGCGCGATGAGAGCGTCCTCGGGCACTACTATGCCTGCGCGCGCGAATTCTTCCGGTCCGCGAGCGATCGCTTCGATGGAGTCGGGACGGACGGACAACGGCCCATCCGAGCCGACGAGTAGGACTGTCGCGCCGCTTCCCATGCGGTACATGGCAGTGTGGTCGAAGGCGTCGCTTATCGAGGCGACCAGGCCGCGCAGCAACTCCGCGTCGATGAACGCCGCCGAGATCCACTGTACGAAGACGCCGCCCGGTGTGAGATGGCCACGCATCGCCGTGACGAATTCGCGCGTGTAGAGATGGGAAGCCCCGGGTGTCCACGGGTGCGAGGGCTGGGAGGTGATGATGTCCCACTTCTTGTCGGTAAGCGCCAGCGCGCCGCGGACGTCGTTCATGTAGATGCTAACGCGCGGGTCGGCGAGCGGGTCGAAGGCTCGCCACTTGGCAACGCTTCGGTTTGCCGCGATGACCTCCGGCTCCAGCTCCATCACGTCGATTGATTCGATCCCGGCCGGCACACCCTCGACGGTTGCGCCGCCGCCGAAGCCGACGATCAGTACGTGGCGGGCCTCAGGTCGCAACAGAACCGGCAACGCTGCCAGCCAGCGCGCGGCCATCGCTCCACCCACGGCCTCGGTCCGCGTGATTACCGACTCTGGCAAGCCGTTGGTCGTGAGCCTCCAGCCGTCGCGTCGTACGGAGAGCATCACAGTCGAGCTTCTGCCGACCTCGAAGAAGGAAATTCTTCTCTCGCTCACGTTTCCTTGAAGCGCCATGACACGGAGCAGCTGCCACGGCTCATCTCCCTTGAAGGCGCCGAGTCCGATCACCAGCGCAAGGCCTGTAGCCACCAGCACCCTCGGTGCCGGCCGGACGATCGCGCACACCGCGAGCGCGAGGGAGGCATTGAGTGTCGATGCAATGCGCATGGTCCCCGCGAAACCGAGACCGGGCAGGATCCAGAATCCGGCAAGCAGAGCCCCGATGACTCCGCCTACCGTATTCCAGGCATAGACACGGGCGGTTACTGGTGCGGCATCCGCCTCGCCGCGCGCCAACAGGCGCACCGCGAACGGGAAGG
>PIVZ01000897.1 GCA_003354045.1 bacterium | reverse complement strand
GCTCTCTTGGGGATCGCTCTCCTGGACCTCCGGGACGCTCTCCACGACCTGGAGATCGGAGTCCCCGACGGCCTCCGGGAGGCTCCGGGCAATCTGGACCTGCGGCCCCTTCGGCTCGGCCACGACGCTCTCGGTGAGCTCCGCCTCAAGGGTCGCCGCCTTGGCCTCCGGCTGCTTCTTGCGTTTGCGTGGACGTAGCCGCCGGTCGAGCTCACGCAGCGGCTTGTGGGTATGCTTCGCCAGCTCCGGCTCGCCCGCCAGCTGGCACAGGGTCTGCGTCAGCTGACCGATCCAGCTGTAGCTGGTCTCGAATTCCGCTCGCACGCGCCAGCTCCGGAAGCGGGCAGCCTCCACCTCGCGATCCGACCGGTCAACCTTCGAGAGCACCTTGCCCAGCGCCTCGACCGGCTCCGCCAAAAGCTCTTCAAAGCTCTGCCGTCCCAGGTTGAAGGCGGCGGTCAGATCCGTTTCCGGAAGCTTGAAGTCCGGCCGGCGGACTATCGTCATCACCGACCTGCCCTGCTCGTGCATCAGGTCCGGCTGCCGGCACAGCGGGCCGAGCAGCGAGAGCAAAAGGCCCTTGACGCCACAGGCGTTCTTGATCACGCCGTAGACCTTGTCGTAGGCGCTCTTGAACGTCGCGAGCAACTCGTCGCGCTGTGTCAGCGCCACCCTGTACCGGACCTCCGCCGCGAGGACGTCGTCCGAGGCATCCCTGTACCGCTGACGTTCATGACTCAGGTAGCGCTTCAGGATCCGCAGTAAGAACACCAGGTCGGGCATCGTCTCGCCCGGCTCCAACACCACCGAAAGCTTACGGGTGAGCTTCTTGCCCAGCCGGGACTCGTAGGTCGGGTAGAAGCCCTCCAGCTTTCGGCAGGCAGCCGCCCGGTAGCAGTACGAGAGGTCCACCATGGCGCCATGCTGGCCATCGTTCGTCTTCGAGCTCTTCATCGGTACCTCCAGGGTCTCTGATCGTTCACATCCCATAGTTTGCATGGCCGTCTGACAAAAGTCAAACGGGCCAGAGGCACGCTTCGTTGCCATAAATGACCCTGTTACGTCTCATTCCCGCCGAGAATGGCGTTTGCAGGCCTGCTGACGCCGTAAACCGCCCTTCACAGCTCTTGCGGACGCCGGTTGCCGGCGTCAATCGCTGTCCGCACGGGCCCTCCCGAGGCGTGTGACGGCGTAGATCGGGGAGCGGAGGGCCCGCGTACGCTCTCTTTCGCGGTCCATCGCCGTGGTTCTATGCTACAGAAGGCGGTCGACGCCGTCTATCGGTGTCTGTTTCCGCCTGGGGAGCGACCAGGAGATTTCTAACTGCTCTCCTGGCGCTTCAGGAAGCGAGGTGCGAGCTCGAAATCGCTCTCCTGACACTCCGGGACGTGACCCGCGGTCAAAAAAGGGGGTGGACCGCCCGGATCATTGAGTTTCTGACCCGAGGCGCTTCTTGACCGG
>PIVZ01000315.1 GCA_003354045.1 bacterium | reverse complement strand
CCTCGGCGCCGTCCGGCACCGAGGCCTTGTCGGCCGGTGCCGACGAGGCGGTGATGGTCGCGCGTCGTACCGGTTGCCCGGTGGTCACCTCGCCGGACCGTGCGGCCGCCTGCCGTTTGGCCACCTCGAACTTCTCGCCCGACGTAATAGTGCTCGACGACGGCTTTCAGCACCTGAGTCTCGAGCGTGACCTCGACATCGTGGTGCTCGGTGGAGAGGAGCGAGAAGCCGCAGCCCTTCCAGCCGGTCCGCTACGCGAGGGGCGAAGCGCACTTGCCGGTGCCGACATCCTCGTGGAAGGGGAGCCTCGGGAGCCCGCATGCGCGGATGAAGATGGGCGGCCGCGTGTGCGGATGACGTGCAGGCCCGGCGCTTTGGTGGAGTCGGTGGCTGCGGCTGCGCCGTGCGCTCCTCTGTCCGAGCTGGCCGGGCAGCGGGTGCTGGCGGTGGCGGGTATAGCCCGGCCTCGGCGTTTTCTAGCTGCCCTGCGTGAGTGCGGGGCCGAGGTCGTCGGCTCGATGCTGTTTCGCGACCACCACGGCTACACGGAGGAGGACTGGCAACGCATCTGCATTCGTGCGCGAGAGGCCGAGCGCGTGGTCACCACCGAGAAGGACCTGGTCAAGCTGGAGCGCTTCAATCCGGAGCCCGGTCTGCTGGTGGCGATCCGGCTGGAAGTCGAGGTCGAAGGTGGGGACGCGCTGTTCGAGCGCATCGGCGGTTTGACGCGAAACCCTGCCAACCGCATCATCGCCGCTCGCGAGACGGGGATCGATGTTGATGGGATTAGCTGAATGAAAGCGCTTGTGACCGGCGCCGCCGGCTTCGTAGGCTCGCACGTGGCCGAGGCACTCGTAAACCGTGGCCACACGGTGATAGGCCTGGACTGTTTCCTCGACTACTACCCGCGGGCCTTGAAGGAGAGCAACCTGGAGGCGCTGGCCGCTTCCGAGAGCTTCACTCTCGTGGAGGAGAGCCTGGTTGACGCCGACCTCGCGCCCGTCCTGGACGGCGTGGACTGGGTCTTCCACCAGGCAGCGCAGGCCGGTGTGCGTGCGAGCTGGGGAGAGGACTTCCGCATCTACAGCGACAACAATGTCTATGGCACCCAGAGGCTTCTCGAGGCCTGCCGGGAGGCCAAGCCAAAGAAACTGGTCTATGCTTCGTCTTCGTCGGTCTACGGCGACACCGACGAGATGCCGATGAAGGAGTCCGGCCCGACGCGGCCGATCTCCCCCTACGGCGTGACCAAGCTGGCGGCCGAGCACCTGATGTGGCTCTATTACAGAAGCTACGGACTACCGACGGTTTCTCTGCGATACTTCACGGTGTACGGACCGCGCCAGCGTCCCGACATGGCGTTTAACCGCTTCATCACGGCCGTGGCGCAAGGCGACGAAATATTGCTGTACGGCGATGGTGAGCAGACGCGCGATTTCACCTATGTAGACGACATCGTCGCTGCCAACCTGGCCGCCGCCGAGTCCGATGCCGGCGGAGAGCTTTTCAATATTGGAGGCGGCAGCCGCATTAGCGTAAACGAGGTGATAGCCTCGATCGGCGATATCCTCGGGCGCGAACCACGGGTGCGACGACTCGACGTGCAAAGAGGCGACGTGCGCCACACGGCGGCCGACACCACCCGCGCGCAGAGGCTGCTCGGATACGATCCGGCTGTTACCTTGCGCGAAGGCCTCGGCCGGCAGGCCCGCTGGCAAGCAGGTGCGGGCCAACAGGAGTGAACATGGCGGTAAGCAAAGAACTGCTGGACATTCTCGTGTGCCCCCGTTGCAAGGGGAAGATCGAGCCGAGCCCCGAGGGTGACGGACTCGACTGCAAAGCATGCAAGCTGCGCTTCCCCATCCGTGACGACATCCCCGTGATGCTGGTTGGCGAAGCCGAGTCGATCGACTGACCGAGCCGGTCTCGCGTGTCCTTGGCCGAACTTCCTGACGGCTACGTTGACGTCGATCGCGGCCGCGTGCGCATCGTCGCCCGCCGTCTCGAGCTAGAAGAGATGGTCGCGCTGCTGTCCGCGGAAGAGCGCGCGCGGGAGCCCGAGGAGGCGCCGGCTGGCGGGCGCGGCGGCGCCCGCCGCGTTGTGCTTCCCGGCGGCAAGGCCGTCTATGTCCGTAAGTACCTGCGTGGTGGTTTCGTGCGCCACTTCTGCCGGGATCTCTACATGCTCCGACCGCCGCGGCCGGTGCGCGAGTTGATCGCCACCGAGGCCGCGCGTACCGCCGGTTGTCACGTGCCGGTGGTGGACGCCGTTTGCGTCGAGGAGGCCGGCGCTTTCTACCGTGGCTGGATTGTCACCTCGGCGCTCGAGGGACACGAGGCGATGATCGAGCGTTACCTCGGGGCGGGCATGGATGGGCGGCGTGATCTCTTGACGGCCTGCGGTCGGGCGATCAGAGCGCTTCACGAGGCCGGCGTGTATCACGTCGATCTGACCGGCCACAATCTGCTCGTGGACGCCGGCGGAGAGGTAGCCACCATAGACTTCGACCGCGCGGTGCTCACGCGCCCGGGCAACCGGCGGCTGGCCGCCCGCGGCATGGCCAGGTTCATGCGCTCGCTTGCCAAGCTGTCTGCCCAGGCGGGGGCCGAGCTGGAGCCACAGGCACGTGAGTGGCTCGAACAGGGGTACGCGGCCGATTCCACCCTTGGCGTTCATCGTTGATGCCGATCCGGGTCAGCCCGGACCATTGATGAAGCGTTCTGCTGCGACCGCCCATGGCACGCCATCTCGGGGCGCGCTCTCGGCGAGCTTTCATGAATAATCCGGGTTAGGATGGGAGCGTTATGAAGAGCATGACTGGATATGGATCGGCTTCCGGCCGGGTCGGGCATACAGCGCTGACGGTCGAAATAAGATCGGTCAACCAGCGTTTTTTAGACCTCAAGGTAAACGGCCCCCGCGAGTACGGCGCATGGGAGGCTGACATACGCGGTCTGATCTCTGCCGTCGTTTCGCGCGGCCGCGTGGAGGTCTATATCGGCCGCAACGCGGGCGCGCGGGCGGGAGATGTCGAGCTTCGCAAGGACGTAGCCGCCGCCTACCTTACCGCCTGGCGTGGGCTCAAGAAGGAGTTCGGCCTGCCCGGCGAGATAGACCTGCCGATGTTTCTGGCCGCCAGCGGAGTCTTCCAGACCAAGGATAGAACCGCACCCGTCAAGGCCGAGAAGGAAGAGGTCAAGAAGCTGGTCGGCAAGGCGCTGGTGGCCCACGGACGTGAGCGCGCGCGCGAGGGGCGTAACCTGCAACGCGACATGCGAGCACGCACGCGGGCGCTGTCGCGCATGACCGCTCAACTCAAGAAGAAAGCGGTCGGTCAGGCGGAGCAGTTCCAGGCCCGCGTCGAGCGAAGGGTGCAATCTTTGCTCGATGGTGCGGTCGATGAGGCGAGGCTTGCGCAGGAGGCCGCGATTTTGGCCGAACGCGCAGACGTGACCGAAGAGATCGTCCGTCTGGAAAGCCACGTCGAGGCGCTGTCCGGGCTGCTGAGAACGGAAGGGCCGCTGGGAAAGAAGGTTGACTTCCTGCTGCAGGAGGTCAACCGGGAGATCAACACGATCGCTTCCAAGAGCTCCGACCTGACAATGACGAGCCTGACGCTCGAGGGTAAGTCCGAAGTAGAGAAGTTGCGCGAGCAAGCTCAGAACGTCGAATGAGACTGTAGATGGCTGAAGGCACAGAGATCAGGCGAGATGGCATCTTGTTCATCGTCTCCGGACCTTCCGGTGCCGGCAAGAGCAGTCTTGCCGATTGGGCGCTGAGCAATATGGAGGGCATAACGCTCTCGGTCTCCGTGACCACGCGTGCGCGGCGCGGCGATGAGCGTGACGGTGTGCATTACCATTTCGTCGGCAAGGAGCGCTTCGAAGAGCTGCGAACTGGCAGCGAACTGGCCGAGTGGGCCGAGGTTCACGGCCATTGCTACGGCACTCCGCGCACCCCGATCGATGCCGCCTTGACCGATGGCCGTGACATGCTGCTCGATATCGACGTTCAGGGGGCGGCTCAGATCAAGCGATCCTACCCGGATGCGGTGACGACATTCCTGTTGCCGCCGCCCTTGGAGCTTTTAGTCGAGCGGCTCTCCGGGCGTGGCACCGAGGAGGCCGCCACCGTCAACCATCGGATCGAGAACGCCTGCCGCGAGCTCTCACTGCTGCCCGACTACGACTACGTGATCGTCAATGACGTCCTCGAGGAGACCTTCGCCAGCTTCCGTTCCGTGGTGCGCGCCGAGCGCGGGCGTGTAGAGCGCATTCGCGAACCCGACCTCGAGCGGCTCATGCGCGCCTTCGGGGAGAGACCGTGACCGTCGGCGAGCTGCTCGGTAAAGTCGAAGACTACAATCCCAGGGCAGACCTGCGGCTCCTCCATCGTGCCTACGAGTACTCGGCCCAGGTGCACAAGGGCCAGAAGCGGCTTTCAGGGGAGCCATTTCTCACCCATCCGCTGGCGGTCGCCGACATCATTGCCGACATGAAGCTCGACGTTGCGGCCGTCGTCACCGGCCTTCTCCACGACACGGTCGAGGACACGCTGGCCACCCTCGGCGACATCCGCTCTCACTTCGGAGCCGAGGTCGCCTCCTTGGTGGACGGTGTCACCAAGATAAGTCAGCTCGAGTCGCGGAACTTCGAGCGGGCGCAGGCCGAGAGCGTGCGCAAGATGCTCCTGGCCAGCGCCAAGGACGTGCGCGTGCTGCTCGTGAAGCTGGCCGACCGCGCCCACAACCTGCGCACCATCGAACACCTGCCGGGCGACAAGCAGGGCCGCGTGGCCAGCGAGACTCTCGAGCTTTATGCGCCGCTGGCGAACAGGCTCGGCGTGGGGTGGCTCAAGTCCGAGTTCGAGGAGAGCAGCTTCCGGATACTCGAGCCCGGCCGGTACGCGGAGATTCGCGAGACGCTCTCTCTGCACGATCTCGAACGTGAAGGCTACATCAAGGAAATCACCGGCCTTCTCAAGAAGCAGCTCGCCGAGGCGGGGGTCGATGCCGAGGTTGCCGGGCGCACCAAGGGCGCCTACTCGATCCATCGCAAGATGGTCGATCAGGGTCTTCACTACGACGACGTTTACGACCTGGCGGCATTCCGGGTGATAGTCGATGCGGAGCGCGAGTGTTACGACGCTCTGGGCATCATCCACATGTACTGGAGGCCGGTACCGGGGCGCTTCCGTGACTACGTGGCCCTTCCCAAGGCGAACCGCTATCAGTCGCTGCACACCACCGTGATAGGTCCCTACGGAGAACGCATGGAGGTGCAGGTTCGCACCCGCCAGATGCACGGTGTGGCCGAGTTCGGTGTGGCCGCACACTGGCGCTACAAGCATCCGGATGAAGAGAGCCCTGCCGAGGCCGAGCGGCTGAACTGGCTCAAGCAGATCCTCGAGTGGCAGCAGCACCTCGAGGATCCCGAGAAGTTCTTGAGCTCGGTCAAGGCGGATCTGTTTCAAGATGAGATCTTCGTGTTTACGCCCAAGGGTGACGCGAAGACGCTCAAGAAGGGCGAGACGGTGGTGGACTTCGCCTACCGCATCCACTCCGAGATTGGCAGCCGCTGCGCCGGCGCCCGCGTCAACGGCAAGCTGGTGCCTTTGCGCTACCAGCTCCTGCAGGGAGACACGGTAGAGGTGGTCACCACCGAGGATTCACGGCCGACGCGCGAATGGCTCAGGTTCGTGAAGTCGCAGCGCGCACGTGACCGCATCCTCGTGTCGATACGCCAGGACGAGCGCAGGAAGGCGGTGGCGCTCGGCACCGAGTTGCTCGAGCGAGATCTGTTGCGACGGCAGTTCGATCTCGTCCAGCTCCGTGGTGAGGGGCGCGTGGAGGAGCTGGTCGAGCACTTCGGTCGCAAGAGTGAGGAGAGATTTCTCGAAGCTGTGCGGTA
>PIVZ01000314.1 GCA_003354045.1 bacterium | reverse complement strand
CGGTTCGATACTCCCGAGCGGATCGAGCTCTATGATCTCGATGGCGATCCGGGAGAGCGCAGTAACCTGGCCGCCGACGAGCCCGAGCGAACCCGCGCTCTGCTGGCCGAGGTTGCGGGCCTTCGCGCCCGCTTCCAGCGCCAGGGCTGGATGTGGTGAAGTAGCGGGTTTGAGTGCCCGTTAGCGTTTCCCTAGAATTCGCGAGACGCTCCCCGTGCGGCCGCGAGCGGCTGCTCTCTACTTACCCATGGCAGGAAGGAAACGCGTATTCGTAGTAGGGCTCGACGGGGTGCCGTTCCCGCTGGTGCGCGACTGGGCGCAGGCGGGCCATCTGCCGACTTTCAAACGTCTCATCGACGAGGGGGTGGCTGGCGAGCTGGCCTCGACCATGCCGCCGACCTCCGGCCCGTCCTGGTCCTCCTTTGCGACCGGTCGTAACCCGGGCAAGACAGGGGTCTACGATTTCTTGTATCGCCGTCCCGGCACCTACGTGTTCCCGCCGGTCAATGCGGCCATGCGTAGTGGCAAGACCCTGTGGCGTTTGCTCAGCGAGAGCGGCCGCCGTGTGGGAGTGGTCAACATACCGGTCTCCTACCCCGTGGAAGAGGTCAACGGCGTGTTGGTGAGCGGCTGGATGACGCCTTATTTCGCCAAGGACTTCACGCACCCGCCGGAGCTTGCCGAGGAGATCAACCGCGAAGTAGGCGACTACCGCATCTATCCCGCCGAAACCTTCAGCGAAGGGCGGCGCGAAGGCTTCTTCAAGGCATGCGACGAGCTGTTGGAGATGCTCACGAACACCAACCTCCACCTGATGCAGCGCGACGACTGGGACTTCTTCATGGCGGTCTACTTCGACACCGATCGCGTCCTGCATCAGGTCTGGCATTACCTGGATCCCGAGCATCCGTGGAACGACGGCCGCGGGACAGACCTGAGCGAGCCGGTAGTGCGTTACTTCCGTCGGTTGGATGCCGACCTGTCGCGCATACTCGAACGGCTGGATGAGGACACGACGGTCATCGTCATGTCCGACCACGGGATGGGGCGGGCGTCACGCTTCATCGTGCTCAACAACATGCTGCTCAGGCTCGGTTACATGAAGCTGGCCGGCGACCTCGCCACGCAGTTGAAGGCATTCGCTTTTCGCTGCGGCATGACTCTTCGTAACGTCCATCGTCTGGTCGATCGCTTGGGTTTCGCCAAGCACGCGGAGTACAAAAACGTCTACGCCATGGACGGTGTGCTCAAGAGGTTCTTTCTGTCCTTCCTGAACGTCGATTGGACGCGCACGCGCGCGTACTCGTATGGCCGCCACTACGGCTCGATCTTTCTCAACGTAAGCGGACGCGAGCCGCAGGGCTGCGTCTCGCGGGGGGAGGAGTACGAGCGCACCCGTGACGAGATCGCCGAGGCGGTGCTTTCCTATGTGGATCCCGAGCTCGGCCGGCCTTTGGTGGGGAAATGCTTGAAACGAGAGGAACTTTATCAGGGTGAGCATTTCGACGAGGCGCCCGATCTGATCCTGCTACCCGCGGACGAGTCCGACATCTTCTTCGGGTTGGCCGACTTCGGTTCCAATCGGGTATGGGACGCGACCTATCGATACTCGGGGATGCACCGTGATGACGGCATGCTGATTGCGCGAGGCCCGGATCTGCGGCGCGGCGAGCCTTTTGCCGGAGGGAACATCACGGATCTTGCACCCACCGTCCTTCATCTGATGGGCGAGGAGATCCCGCACGATATGGACGGACGGCCACTGCTCTCGTTGATGACGGACGAGTTCGTGGCGGCCAACCCCGTGCGATTTTCGGAGGCCGGCAGCGCTGAGCAGAGCCGAGCAAGTCACGACTATACGCCTGAGGAGGAAGAGGAGATCATGGATCGCCTCCGCGACCTCGGCTACATGAATTGAAGGCGTATCGCTGCAGGCTGAGTGCTCTGCTGCTCTTGGCATTCGGGCTTGCCGGGCCGCTGGGAGCGTGGCAGGGCTTGGCGCCGGCATTACTGCTCCCGTGTCTGCTGTGGTTGCCGGGCGCCGTTGCCCTCGACCTTCTTCGCCCGAAAGCTCGGGGCAGGGAAGGGGGGCTCTCGCCGGGCGGCTTGCCGTCGGTCGAGGCTGACGGGTACGCCGTTCCCGACCCCCTCGAGTTCACGCCGGCCTATCTCGGGCCCGGCCGTATCGCACTGGAAGCGGCGCTCAGCCTCGCTCTCTTCCTTCCTGGGGTGTTGCCGCTGTTCTTGTTGCACCTCGATATCTCCGCCGCTCGCTTCACGCTTGGCACGGCCTACGCCTTGCTCGGCGCGTTGGCCGTCATGCGTCCGCGCCCGCGCGAGACGACGGGGCGAGAGGGCCTCTGGCTGGCCGGGCAATGGGGAGCCTCTCTGTTTGCTCTTGCCTTGCTGTTGCCCGCAGTCGTCGCTTACGCGGGCGGGACCGTCGATGACTGGTGGGACCTCGCCTTCGTCGGCGCCTACGCGGGCGAAGGTGTCCTCGGCTTTGCCGAGCCGATGCTTGATAGCGGTCGTGTGCACCCACGCTTCCTGTGGAACGTGTGGCTGGTGTTGCAGGCGCTCGTGGTCCACTTCTCGGGCGTCGAAGGGTGGAGCGTACAGAGCGTTCTGCTGGCTCCGGCTACCTGCATACTGTCGGTTTCCGCGCTCGCCTTCTTCGCGGCATCGCTGTTTCCCGAGCGAAGGCCCGAGCTCATCGCGACGATAGCCGTGATGCCGTTCTGGCTCTATGGGACCGAAGCATTTCCTTACTTCACCCGATTGCACCAAGACAAGTTTGTTGCTGCCTGTGTCTTCTTGCCTCTCCTGCTTGGCTGTGGTGTGCGTTATCTCAGGCGTGCGCCCGAGTTGGGCCCGGCCATATTGGCGTCTGTGGCAACGACGGCGGCATGTGTCCACGGGCTCATCTACTGCATCGACGTACTTGGGCTCGCACTGTGTGCGCTTGCGATGTGGAAGTGTGCAGACGGGCGCAACACGGAGGCCGATACCCGACGTGTGGCCATTGCATTGGCGGCGGTAGGGCTTCCGCTCCTCTACCCGCTAGCCCAAGGGCTGCTGCTCAGGCCGATGCTGGCCGCACAAGGAATCGCACTGGCGGCCGCCGACAACCCGGTCGTGCGTGCCCACCTTGCGCTCGACCGTCTGCTGTGGCCCGAGTCGTGGGCCTACGTGGTCAGCCCCGACGCGGTGTTCGGATCGATCGCCTTGTTGGCCGCGCTCGGTGTGCCACTCGCGGTCGTGAGAAGACGGGAGCAAGCGGCGGCCGTGGTGCTGGCGCTGACCGTCGTGCCCTGTGCCCTGGTTTTCGTTCCCGGCGTCACGGCCATCGTCGGTGCACTTTGGGTTCCATGGATGCTCTACCGCATCGCCTGGCTGGTGCCGGTACCGGCCTTGCTGGCTCTCGTGCTCGGCCGCCTTCTTGCAATCGAGAGGTCTCGGCTGCGAAACCTCGCGCTGGCCGTGGCCGGCGTTGTCATGCTCGCCTCGAGCGTACCGCAAGCAAGAGATCGAGTGCGGCGACACATGATGCCACGGCCGTTCCCCAGAGAGACGGCTCCGCGCGGACACACATTGGAAGCCTATCGCTTTCTCGCTACGACCGAAGACCGCGGACCGGTGCTTGCCCCGCCCGTGTTTGCGGGCCTGGTACCGGCGTTGAGTGGCCGCCCGGTAGTTGCCTTCTCCGAGCGCGGCACGCTGGTGTTCGCGGGCGAGGAGCGAGAGGCCTACCGGCGCCTGCGTGACAGCGCGACGTTCTTTGCCGCGCTGAGCGAGAACGAGACCCGGTTGCGTATCGCGCGAGATTACAGGGTTGCGCATGCGGTCTTTCGCAAGCGCTACATGCCAGCGGGCTCAGAGCCCACATGGCTTGCGCGCTTCAGTGCCGAGGGCCTCCTGCAGGTAGTAGCCGACAGCGATCACGGCGCGGCCGGTGCGTCGAGCCTGGCCCGGGCCTTGCCAGTTGAGTGGAAGACTGTTTTCGAGAACGACGCCTTTCTCGTCGTCGAGGTTGCCGGCGCCGATTTGGACGTCGGTGCGGCGCACTCGCGCCCGCTGACAGCACGCGCAACGGCCGGCGGGCCTACGGGTAGCGAACCGACGGGCGTGCAGTGGCTGGCGTCTTTCGACATTGCCGATGCCGGCCGGCGCGTCGGTCGCAGTGGCGCCGGCAATGTGCTGGGCGCCGTCGTCGGCTACCCCGGTATGCGAGTGACGCTCGACCCGGTGCCGCTCATCCTCGGCATGTCGGACAAGCCGGTGTGGTCGCGCGGACCAAATCTTTGGGACGACGGTCCGAGCGAGGCCCGCGTCAGCCTCGATCTCGGTGTTCGCTGCCGGCCCAGCCACATCAGGCTGACACCGTTTCTTCCCAACGACCGGCGAGAAGTCATCGACCTCTCCCTCGACGGTCTGTCCTCACGCCGTCGCGCCAGTGACGGCATACCGATCGTAGTCGACCTCGATGGCGGCGAGCGATCCGTGGTGACTTTCAGCGTGCGCTCCATGCTGGGCGCGCCGATTGCCTTGTCCAATATCGAGATTCTCGGTGAGTCGGCGAGCTGTGGTCCCGAGTGGCCGGTCTACGCAGAGACGCTTCAGGCGGGCGCCGAGCCGCAGCTTGTCACTTTGTTGGATTTACAACGCGCCTATCCGCGAAGCGCGCGGCCTGCCATCAGCCTGGCGCGGCGCCGTGTCGAGGCGGGCGCCAGCGCTGACGGCGAGGCGTTGCTCCATGCGGCGTGGCTGCGCGACCCGGATCTTGCCAACGCCTGGATCGAGCTCGGCCTCCTGCGCGATGAGGCGGGTCGCTTCGAGCAGGCCCTGCAGAGCTACCGGAACGCAGTCGCGGCCGATTCGAACAACGCCTGGGCCCAGGGCACTCTGGCCTGGGCCCACTACCGCCGCGGTGCCTCCCTGCTTGCGCTGGTGCATGCCCGCAAGGCGGCGGTCCTCGATGAGAGTTACGGAGACGCGCATACAGTGATGGCCTACGTCTGGCGCTCGCTCGGTCTCGAAAGCTGGGCCGAGCGATCCCTGGCCGAAGCCGAGAGCCTCGATCCGCTTCGCAACTGGCCGTATATCGCCCGGGCCGAGTTCGCCGTGGCCGACGGACGGCCCGCGCAGGCCAAACGCATCTTGGCCGGCTACCTGCAGCGTATGCCCTCCGATGAGCTCGTGGAGAACAAACTGAAGCGTCTCCTGGTGGCAAGGCCGTCGGGTGAGTCCGCGCCGTGGGAGTGCTTCTGTTCGGTCCGGCGCCGCCGCTACGGGGCGGTATAGCGGCCCATACCCGGGGGCTCGCCCATGCGCTCGCAGAGGTCGGCCACGCCGTCGAGGTGCTCTCCTACCGGCGGCTCTACCCCGGACGCTTCTTTCCGGGGCGCAGCCAGTACCACGGGGAGGAGAAGCTCGGCACTGCGCTGCTCGACACCCTGGCCCCGCGAAGCTGGCTCGCCGGCCGCGCTTTCATTCGTCGCCGGCGCGTCGATGTCGTTGTCGTCGAGTGGTGGCACCCGCTCGCTGCGCCGGCTCTCGCCACGTGCCTGGCCGGTCTGGCGCCGGTTCCCATCGTTATGATCTGCCACAACGTGACGCCGCACGAATGGTTCCCCGCCGCCCGCATATTGGCACGCTCGGTCCTGTCGCGCGCCGACCGGCTGCTATGCCATTCTCGGGCGCAGATCGAGGAGCTCCGGGCTCTCGGCGTCTCGGTCGAGGCTGTCCGGGTAGCGATGCCGCTGCTGGTAGAGGGCGGTGTGGACTTGCCGGCAACGGAGCAGGCGCGTGTTGAGCTAGAGCTGGACGCCGAGGCACCGGTGGCGCTCTTTCTCGGCCACATCCGTCCGTATAAGGGCGTGGAGGTGCTGCTCGATGCCTGGGCCGCCGCTCGTTTGCC
>PIVZ01000313.1 GCA_003354045.1 bacterium | reverse complement strand
GGGTCTTGAAGATGAGCTCCTGCTTGCGCATGCCGGAGACGCCATCCACCCCCAGCTCACGGGCTATCTCAACCAGTTCACGCGCAGTCTTCTGCTTGAGGGTTTTCAGGTTGAGGGCGTTCTTGTCCTCAACCGGTTCTTTGGTTCGGGCAGCGGACTGCCCACGCGAGCGTGCCATTGGTGTGTGAACCTCTTTCCTTCTTGATCGTTAGTCGGCTCTGCCGTGAACCTGCCGCGTTCTTCGAATCTCGCTATGCGGTGTGGCGCGGATAGGGGATCGTGGAACGGGCGGCCTCACGAAGCCGAGAGCCTATCGGACCGACTCGAACAGTCCCGGAAGCGTTCCTCGAAGTGTCCGGCCATCCAAACGGTACCGCGTTCAACTGTCCCGAAGGTACGGGCAACTCACGCTATCGCTGGACTTTTACCGGACGTCGGCAGGAACGATGTCCCTCCGGGCGGGTACAAGGAGAACCTAATCAATCTCCCGGCGCTAGTCAACCACCTTCGTCTCCCGGAGCCGCCCGAGCAATCGACCGAAGTCCGCGGCCAGCGGGGCCTCGACGAGCAGGGGCCGGCCGCTCACCGGGTGCGCGACGCGGATGGCAGCCGCATGCAGGGCCTGGCGCGGCATGGTCGCAAGCGCCGTCTCGATACGCCGCGCCCCGGCGCTCCCACGCGGGCCGCGGTCGCCCGAGCCACGCCCATAGACGGGGTCGGCGACTATCGGCCAGCCTCGGGCGGCCAGATGGACCCTGATCTGGTGGGTGCGCCCGGTTTTGGGCCGAACCAGCAGCAAGGTGGCCCGCCCGAACGACTCGACGGGCTCGAAGGCGGTGCTGGCACTGCGGGCACGCCGCGAGGCGGTAGACATTCGCTTGCGGTCGCGCGGATGGCGGCCGAGCGGCAGATCGATCTCTCCGGCCGCCTTCACGTTGCCGCGTACCAGGGCCAGATAGCTTTTTCCCACTGTGCGAGCGCGGAACTGACGTGAAAGGGCCTCGTGGGCCTCCACCGTGAGCGCCACCAGGATAACGCCCGAGGTGTCGCGGTCGAGCCTGTGGACGATTCCCGCCCGATCCGGGGTGCCCGGCAGCGCGCTACTCGGATAGTGATGCAAGATGGCGTTGACGAGCGTGCCGCTACGGTTGCCGGTGGCCGGATGTACCACCATGCCGGGGGGCTTGTTGACCGCCACCAGGCTCTCGTCGGCATAGAGGACATCGATTTCTATGTCCTGCGGCTCGGCCTGCCCTTCGCCGGTCACGGCCGCGGCTGCCTGCAAGCAGACCCGTTCTCCACCCCGCAGTCGGTGCGAAGCACGCACGGCCTTGTCATCGATGCGTAGACGTCCGGCCTGGGCGGCCAGCTTGATCTGCGAGCGGGTGGTGCCCGAGGCCGCACCGGCGAGCCACGCATCCAGGCGCTGCCCGGCGGCCTCGGCGGGAACCTCGAAGACCGTCACCTCGCAGACTGTCTCGCTCACGATGGCCCGCTGCCCCTTACCGACGCCCCTCAGCTCTGCCGGTACTCTTGCAGTATCCTCTTGGTCTCGGTCACGTCGCGCGCGATCTGTGCGGCGAGCGCTTCCGGGCTTTCGAACTTCTTCTGGTCGCGCACCCGGTCAACGAAGCGAAGCGTCACGTTCTTGCCGTAAAGCTCGTCGAAGGAGCCGAACAGGTGCGCCTCGATCACCGTTTCCGTCCCATCGAAGGTCGGGTTTCGTCCGATCGAAGTCACGCTGTCCACCTCGCGCCCGTCGAGCACCGCCACGGTGGCGTACACGCCATGCGGCGGCACCAGCTCGGTGCGCGCGCGTACGTTGGCAGTGGCAAAGCCCAGCCCCGTGCCGCGCCCGGCGCCGGAGACGACCCGGCCGCGCACCGCGTGCGGCCGGCCGAGCAGTCGCGCCGCCAGCTTCATGTCACCGTCTGCAACCGCGCGGCGCACCACGCTCGAGTGGACGACGATCCCGTCCACGTCAACCGGGCGTATGACCTCGACAGCAAATCCGTAACGGGCCCCGGCCTCCACGAGCGAGTCGGCACTGCCGGTGCGGCCGCGTCCGAAATTGATGTCATGGCCTACCAGGATCTTCTGCGCATCGAGGGCATCAACGATGTACTCGTGTACGAAATCGTCCGCGGCGACCGCGGCGAACTCCTTGGAAAACCGCTGCACGACGGTTGCGTCGGGACCATGCTCGGCAAGGGCCGTCAGGCGTTCGCCGAGCGGCATGAGGAGCTTGGGGGCCGCGTCGGGCCGCATGACGGCGATAGGATGCGGCTCGAAGGTAAGGACCACCGCCGCCACCGATCGCTGGTCGGCATCATCCCGGAGCTCACGCAGGATCACCTGATGACCGCGATGGACGCCATCGAAGTTACCCAGGGTTACTACGGGGCGCTCGAAGTGGCCACGGGCGCTTTCGAGACTACGAAAGACCCTCATGCACGGGCGCGTGGCACCTCAACCACCTAGCTCGACAAGAATCCGCGAGGCACGCGTCGCCTCGGGAGTGTCGGGATAGCGGTTGATGACCTTCTGTAGGCTCAGGCGGGCATCGACCCTGTCGCCCACTATGCGAAAGGCCTCGGCCTGCCGCAGCAACGCCGCAGCCGCCCGATCGCCGGAGCCATAAGAGATCGCCACCTGGTTGAACTCGATTATGGCGCGATGGTACTGGCCCCGGCGGAAATAGGCCTCGCCGATCCAGTACTGCGCGTCGTCTGTATAGGCCGAGGACGCGTTCTCGTGGATGAAATCGTGGAATCCCTGGATAGAGCCCTCGTAGTCGCGGCGTACCAGAGCTCGCACGCCTCTGTCATAGGCCGTGCCAGTGAGCGCGTCTGGGATACGCGGCAACTCGCCCTCCAGCGTGACCGGCCTTGCAAGCGGGTCGCGCGCTGCGGGTGCTGCAGCCGTGCGCGGCTCGGGAACCAGGCCGGGAGCTTGGCCGGATACCTCCACCGGGTAGGGCTCGTCGTCCGCGTAGGCATCCAGCGCAGGGTCGGCCACCGGCTGCGGCACCTCCGGTGTAGGCTGGCGCCCCCCTGCCCACCAGTAGCCCGGTTCTGGTGCTACTGCCGCTGCCACAGCCTCTCTAGTGTGTTCCTTGTACTGGAGTTCTTCGATAGCAGCGCGGAGTTGTTCTTGCTCCTTCTTGAGGTCCTCGAGCGCCTCTCGCTGCTCGACAACAATGACCCGAAGGTCGGCGTACTCGCGATCGCTCCCCTGACGGCGCCCCGCGCTCTCGAACTGGATCCCGCAAGCGCCGAGCAATACGGCGCTTGCCGTCAAAACAAGTAAGGTCGCCGAACGTCCGCCGAACATCATCTGCTGAGGTCTACCAGATGCGCGCGGCGATTGCGCGCCCAGCACTCCTCGGTCTGCTCCTTGCATAGAGGTAGCTCCTCGCCATAGCTCACCGTCGAGAGCCTGTCGGGCGCCACGCCGTGAGCGGCGAGCGCGTCCCGGACGGCCTTGGCCCTGCGTGCCCCGAGCGCGAGGTTGTACTCCGAGGTGCCGCGATCGTCGCAGTGACCCTCGATCTCCACGCGGATATCGGGGGTGCCAATCAACAGGTCGCCATTGTGGCGAATGGCCATATTCGCCTCGGCATCGAACTCGACCGAATCGAATGCGAAATTCACGTCCTCAAAAGTGCCGCCGGCCGCGACCGTACCGGTAGCCTCGAACTGCTCCAGGCTCGGCTGACCGGCCAACTCGTCCTCGATCAGATCCGTGGACTCGATAGTGGTGCCATCGTCCTCGATCACCTCGGGCCCTGCAGCGTCCTTGCGCCACAGCGAGCAACCGGAACCCACAGTCGCCACGAGCAAGAGAACCATTGCCAACCTTGCCACGGCAAGATCATCCTTCCTCAACCAACCGCTACTCATCGTCCGCCTCATCCTCCTCGTCCGCGTCATCCGCGTCGTCGTCTTGGTCTGATATTCTCTCTATCGCTCGGCAAATTCTACCACGGGAAAGCGTTGTTGGCAGGCTTATGCAGGTCAATCGAGGCGCCGTGACCAGCTCGGGGAGGTGTCATCGCCCTCACCGTCGGTCAATTGACGTTCCCAACGCCCGTCCGCATCCACCAAGAACAGCTTCTTGCGCCCTCCGCGACGGCTCGAAAAGGCTATGAACCGCGAGTCCGGAGACCAGGTCGGGTCCTCGTTCGAGCCCTCAAAAGTGAGTTGCCGGCGGCCACCGCCGGTCGCCGGTATCGTGAATATCTGAAAGCGGCCATCGGTGCGGCCGGTGTAGGCAATGGTGGTCCCGTCCGGCGACCAGGTCGGCGAGCAGTTGTAGGTACCCTCGAAGGTGAGCCGCTCGGGGCGCCGCTCGGAGATATCCATTACGTAGACCTGTGGCCGGCCGGAGCGCGAGGAGCAAAATGCCAGCCGCTTGCCGTCGTTGGACCAAGCCGGATCGACGTCGATCCCCCAATGCTCGGACAGCTTCCACTGCTTCCCCTTGGCGAAGTCGATGGCGTAGACGTCGGTATTGCCCGCGACCTCGCGCGCCACCGCCAGCAACTTACCGTCCGGCGACCAGGTGCCGCCGATGTTTAACCCGAGCTTGCTGGCCAGGCGGGTCTGCTCGCCTGTGGGCAGGTCCACGCGGTAGAGACTCGGCCGCCTTTCCTTGAAAGAAGTAAAGACCAGCGAGGTGGCATCTGGATGCCACGAAGGGGCCATCACCACCGAGCCGTGGCGGGTGAGCCGCTGGACGCGCCCGTCGAAAGAGAAGACGAAGACGTCGCGGGTGTGGCCGCCACGGTCGGAAACGAATGCGATGCGCGAGTCGAAGGGCCCGAGGCGACCGGTCACGAACTCCATGACCGCGTCCGCCGTGCGGTGGGCCATGCGCGCGAAGTCGGTGCCGGTGGCACTGAACTTGCGACCCCCTATCATCGAGCGCCCGGGAACATCGAAGAAGCGGACCTCCACCGTAAGGCCCGTCGAATCGACCTCATAGGTGCCACGAACCAACCCTCGCGCACCGACGGTCAGCCAGTTGTCGAAGTTGATCTCCTCGAGTCGGATCCCGGAGGTCTGCGGGTCGTCTATATACGCAGCCGAATCGATGACACGGAACAGCCCGCTCATCTCGAGATCGCGTGAAAGCAGACTGACGTAGTCGGCCGCCGCCTCGGACTCTGTGCCTCCGAGGCGCTTGAGTGTGGGAACGGCAAGCGGCATCCGCGAAAGCCCCGGACCGACGATCTGCAATTGCAGCGGGCCGTCGAGATCGCCGACCTGCTGAGCCGCAAGAGGGCTGGCGAGCAGCAAAGCCGCCAGCAGCGTTAGGAGGTTTGTTTTCGATACCGCGGGTCGCGCAACCATCACCACTAGTTAGCCTCGCTGGCGCGAAACTCCACCTCAACGTCCGCGAATGCGCTCGTGCAGCAGGGAGGAGGCGGCGCCAGACGCTCCACACTGCGCACCGCATTCAAGACGGACTGGTCGAAGCGGATATTCAGAGAAGTCCGTGAGACACGCGCACCGTCCACGGTTCCATCAGGCAGTATACGGAATCTGACCGTGACGGCGAGATTCGGATCCGGCTCCCCACCCCACACCCACTGCCCACGCAGGCTTCTTTTCATGTAGTTGGCGTAGGCGACGAACTCCGCGGGATATGCCTGGGGACTGCCCGCGCCGGGCCGCGCTCCGCTGCCGATGGTCTCGCTGCCGCTCGGCGCGCCCTCGACGGTCCGCCCGGGCGCAACACGCTCAGGTGCCGTGCTTGGTTGCGGCTTGGGCTCGGGTCGCACCGGCGCCGGCTCTGGCTTGGCAGCAGGCTTGGCAGCCGGCTCGGGGGCGGGAGATGGTTTCGCTACCGGCTTGGGCTCGGGCTTGGGGGTCGGTTTCGCCACTGGCTTCGGCGGCGGCTCGGGCTTCGGGGCCGGTTTTACGACTGGCTTCGGCGGTGG
>PIVZ01000312.1 GCA_003354045.1 bacterium | reverse complement strand
AACTCGGCGCATCGTTCGATCGCCACCCTGCTGAGAGGCAGGCGGACGATGTCCGAAGCATTGGTTATCGCGATGCCGACCAGCATCGCAGTCAAGAAACCCGGGATGGTAACGCCTCTCGAGAACAGCAGTCGGTTCACGAGGTCGCCCATCTCGACGCACACGGCGAGTACCAGAATCGACCCCATTACCTGGTTCATACCGAGGCGGCGGTCGTCTTCTTCGTGACTTTCGTCCTCGCGGTCGTCGGCCTGTGCTGCAGCATCCGCGCTTTCTTCGCTCGCCAACCCATGCTTGGCGATCAACCTTGCTGCAATCGGCCCGCCGATCATGCCGCCTGCAATCAAGCCGAACGTCGCGCAGGCGATTCCTATCTCCTTGGCGCGCAGCAGGCCCGCTTCCTCGGCGACATTGCCCCAGGCTATTGCCGTTCCATGCCCTCCTGCGAAGGAGACGCTGCCGCCGAAGAGCCCGTAGGCAGGATGTGCACCCAATCCCATCGCCAACAGGAGGCCGGTCACATCTTGTATGACCAGGAAGATGGCAGCCACTGCCACCAACACGGCAAGCGCCTTACCTCCTGCGGTCAACAGTCGCAGCTTGGCCGAAAGCCCGATGGTGCTGAAGAAGACCAGCAGCAGAACGTCTCGCATCCGCAAGTCGAAGGTGATGTTCAGTCCGCTGGTCGCGAAGATGACGGCGACGGCCAGGCTACAGACCAATCCACCTGTAACCGCCTCGGGAATGTTGTACTTCCCGAGGAACTTGATCCGCTTGGTCAGGAAGTTCCCGAGAAAGAGCACCAAGATGCTCAGGATGAGAACGTCTACGCCTTCTACGTGGTGTTCCATGTATTGCTCCGTCGCGACACTGTCTTACAGGGCAGGGATGTCGTAGTTGATTATCACACGCACTTCTTTGCTCATGTTGCGCTCTCCATCGACGTCGAGCAAAGACCCGCGGATGCGCAACCAGAATCCGCGCCATCTCCCCTCACCCACCCGGTAATCGACGGTGAGGTCGGCCTCTTTCTGTCCGGGTAGCGATGCCCCGCTCTCGGCATCGCGTGCATCGCTGCCTTCGGCGTAGTTGGCATAGGCGCTCAGACCTTCGAGCCCCAGCCTGTCGAAAACGTAGGACGTTCCGATCAGCCAGGCGTCCTCCCCTGCACGGTTGAAATCCTTCTGCATGAGAGAGAGGTAGCCGGCATAGCTTCCAAATGGACTTCTGATCGCGGCCTCGTCGTCGGTGCTCGAGAATGCCAGCGTCAGGATGAAGCTTTTGAAGCTCGCCGCCGCCCTGCCGCCCATCACCCAGGTGTCGAAGTTCTTGCCGGTCAACAAATCGTCGCCCACGCTGGTTTGATGGGTGAACTGTCCCTGGAAGCGCAATCCGAGATCGTCGCTTACGAGATGTGTATAGTCGGCAGCGCCGTAGGCGATGTTGATGGTGTCTTCGACGTAGTAATCGACCGCCCCCAGCCTACAACCGCTACACGGCGTGATCATCGCCCCTGCCATGGTCAAACCGCGCCCGCTGTTGCCGGAGACGCCTGCGGCTTCCGACATGCTGATGAAGCTTTCCTCGTTGCGCTTCTTCATGCGTGTTACGTGGCCGACCAGGTAATCCACGCGCCCCGGCTCGTCGGTCCCGCCAAAGCCGCCGCGGAGAGTGTAGGCCTCGAAGGTATTGGGGGTCATACGGCTGTCGTTCTTGTTGATATAGGGAAGGCCGAGCTCTTGCCGGTAAAGAGTCAGTTCATGCTCGCCATATCGCAGAGCCCCGTAGAGCCGGCCCAGAACCGTGTACCCCTCCTGCCCCGGCTCGAGCAAGGAGGTTCCGTCCTCGTCACCGGCGCCCGAAAGCTTCTGCGAGGTGTAGAGCTCGGCCCCCACTGAAAACGTATCTGCCAGCCAGCCGGACCGATATTCGAGGGAACCGCCGAGTGCCGACGCCTTGGCGCGCGTGTGGTCCGCCCGGCGCCGGTTCATGTAGAACGAGCGCGGCCGCAGGGTGAGCTCGGTGTCACGGAAGAAAGGCGGCAGGTCCTCGAGCCTGTCCTTGATACGAGGGAAAAGCGTCTCCGCTCTCAGCCGGCGGCGGAACGCTTGCACCAAGGGGCCGCCATACTCCTCCACCGAGTCCGGCACCGGCTCGTCTTCCAGGGTGGACTCCTGCGCCCAGACCAATCGCGGCTCCGGCATGAGAACCGAGAAAGCAGCGAAGAGCAGCGCGACGGTCAAGGCGCGCACCACCGGTCGTCTAGCCAACGGCATACTCGGTGTAGTAGTGCGCTATCTTCTCGATGGCCGACAGATAGGCAGCGGTGCGAAGGTCCGGTACGTCGTCCCGCTCGCGCCATACCAGGCGTATGTGCTGATAGGCCTCGCGCATCGTGTCTTCTAGCCCCGATCGCACCAGATTGAGCTCGTCCATCTCACGCTGCATGCTGCGCTCGAGCGGCTCCGGGATCTGCGCCTTGGTCACAGACTTGAGAAGCGCCAGGGCCTGCTGCGTACGCGTCTCCTGCATGCGACGCTCCATGCGTCCGAAGCGCATGTGTGAGAGGTTCTTGATCCACTCGAAGTAGGAGACCGTCACGCCGCCGGCATTCAAGTAGAGGTCGGGAATGATGATCTTGCCGGCCGCGCGCAGGATCTGGTCCGCCTCGAAGGTAACCGGACCGTTGGCGGCCTCTGCGACGACCCTGGCCTGAATTCGTCCGGCATTCTCGCTGGTGATCTGCGATTCCAATGCCGCCGGTACGAGAACGTCGCAGTCGACCTCCAGTACCGGCCGACCGTCGGCGACATAGGTCGCATCCGGAAAGCCCTTTACGCTGCCGGTCTCGCGCATGTATTCGCTCACGCGCTCCACGGAAAGCCCTGCGTCGTTTTGAAGAGCGCCGTCGCGCTCGACTATGGCGACGATCTTCGCGCCGTCCTCTTCCTCGAGAAACTTAGCCGCATGGTAGCCGACGTTGCCGAACCCCTGCACGACGATGCGCTTACCTTCCAGACTGCCACTCAGACCCGCATCCGCAACGTCTTCCTCATGGCGGAAGAACTCCTGCAACCCGTACTGTACGCCCCGCCCGGTAGCCTCCACGCGCCCTTGTATGCCACCCATCGGCACCGGCTTGCCGGTAACGCAGGCCGCGGCGTCTATGTCATCGGGATGCAGGGTGCGATACGTGTCGGCAATCCAGGCCATCTCGCGGGCCCCCGTTCCCATGTCCGGGGCGGGCACGTTGAGGCTCGGGCTCACGTAGTCACGATTGGCAAGCTCGCGGGCAAAGCGCGAGGTAATCCTCTGTAGCTCGTCCCTGGTGTACTCCTTGGGATCGATGCACAAGCCTCCCTTCGAGCCTCCAAAGGGAACGTCAACAACAGCGCACTTGTAGCTCATCAAGGCGGCCAGTGCCTCGACCTCCTCTTGATTCACTTCGAGGGCAAAGCGGATTCCACCTTTGACCGGCAGCTTGTGCTCGCTGTGACAAGCCCTCCAACCGCGAAACACCTTGTAGCCGTCACCGATCTTTACCGGGAAGCGTACCTCGTAGATCGAGTTGCACGAGCGGATCTGCTCGGGGAGTCCCGGCGGAAGATCGAGCAGCGCAACCGCCCGGTCGTACATCTGGTTGACGCTGTCGAGAAACTTCGAGTCGCCTTTCTTCTTGCTCATCTGTTGCCCCTGAGGCGTCTTGCACGCGTGATCGAGTTCTTGGCCGGTTCAGGCGCTCGTGCCCGGCTCGGTCTGCGTGGCCGAGACGCGGAAGAAGATTGCGTAAAGCACCGGGACCACGACCATCGTGAGCACGGTGGCAAAGAGCAGGCCGGCGATGATGGTCACCGCCATCGCGATGAAGAACGCATCCATGAGAAGCGGAATCATGCCGAGCGCGGTGGTAGCGGCAGCCATAGCGACCGGCCGCAGGCGGCTTGCCCCGGAATCGATGATGGCCAGAAGCGGCTCCTTGCCTTCGCTCATCTCGAGATCGATCTGGTCTATGAGAACGATCGCGTTCTTGATCAGCATTCCCGAGAGGCTCAAGAACCCGAGCAGCGCCATGAAGCCGAACGGTTGTCCTGTCATCAGCAACCCACCGGTAACGCCGATCAGCGCCAACGGCACACACAGCCATATGATCAACGGCTGGCGGAGCGCGTCGAACAAGACGATCACGACCAAGACCATGAAACCGAGGAAGAGGGGCAGCGTCCCAGCCAATCCCGCCTGCGCCTCGCCTGAGTCCTCGTACTCGCCACCCCACTCGAGCGCATAACCGGTCGGAAGCGCGATGGCTTCGATCTGCGGTCGCAGGCGAGCAAACAGAACACTGGCCGGTCCCACCTTCGGGTCGCAAAAGACGATGATGGTCCGTTTGCGATCGATCCGCATGATGATCTCGTCTTCGAAGGCGGTCTCGAAGCCGCTTACTACCTGCCGCAGAGGGATCATCTCCCCCGCCGCCGGACTCCATATCTGCAAGTTCTTCATGCTGGCCACGTCGCCGCGTTCTTCTTGCGGGGCACGCATGATTATCGGCAGCAGCTTGTCGCGCTCGCGGTAGACGCCCACCCGGGCACCTTGGAAGCCCTCGAGGAGAGCGTTGGCCACGTCGGTGCGCTTGAGGCCGGCAAGACTCGCCTGCTCCTCGGCCAGCTCGGGGCGCAGCACCTTCACGCGCTGTCGCCAGTCCGTGCGGATCGCCTTGGCGCGACCGTCGGCGTGCATGATCGCCTTCACCTGTTCGGCCAATCCTCTTAGCACGTCTGCATCGGGGCCGATCAAGCGGGCCTGCACCTTACCCGTGCTGCCCGGGCCGAGCTGGAACTTGGAGGCGTAGCCCAAGGCGTCCGGATAATGCTCCGCTAGATCCCGTTCTATTTGCACCAGCAGGGGATCGATCCTGCCGGCGTCGTCCACATCGACCAGGAACTGGGTATAGGAGCTGTTCAGCTTTTCAGGGGTGTAGGTAAGCAGAAAGCGCAGACCGCCCTTGCCGACAAGCGAGGTAACGTGCGTCACGCCTTCCTGCTCTGCAAGATATTTCTCGATGGAGGCAACCTGGCGCGTGGTCTCGTCGATGTGGGTTCCCTGCGGCATCCAGAAATCCACCATGAACTGCGGCCGAGTAGAGGGCGGGAAGAAGCTCTGTTCCACGTAGCCGAACCCCCACAGCGCCGCGACGAACAGTCCCACGACGACTGCCATCGTCAACCAGCGCAGACGGATACAGCCCCGCAGAACGCTCTTGTAGGCACGGTAGAAGGCGCCGCCATAGGGATCTTCGTTCGTGTCGCCTGCAGATCCGGACTTGAGGAACATGACGCCGAGCAACGGTGTTACCGTCACCGCGGTGACCCAGCTCAACATCAGCGAGATGAAGACCACCTGGAAGAGCGAGCGGCAGAACTCGCCCGTGGAATCGTCCGAGGTGCCGATCGCGGCAAAGGCCAAGACGGCCACGACGGTGGCGCCGAGAAGCGGCATCGAGGACTGGGCTACCACCTCCGAGGCGGCCTGCTTCCCGTCCACCCCTTTGTCGAGCTTCATCAGCATGCCGTCCACGACGACGATGGCGTTATCCACCAACATGCCGAGAGCGATGATGAGAGCGCCGAGGGAGATACGCTCGAGGGCCACTCCCCAGGGCCCCATGAAAATGAACGTGCCGGCAATGGTGACGACAAGCACGAAACCGATCAGAAGCCCGCTGCGCACTCCCATGAAGAACAGGAGCACCACGATGACGATGACCACGGCCTGCACGAGGCTGGTAACGAAGCTGCTGATGGCCGTGACCACGGCCTTCGATTGCAGCGAGACGATGCCGAAGCCGATCCCCAGCGGCGTCTGCTCGCCAAGCTCCCGCATTCGCTTCTCGAGCGCTTCGCCCATGGTGACGACGTTGCCGCCGGATACGGTCGAGATTCCGAGCCCGATG
>PIVZ01000896.1 GCA_003354045.1 bacterium | reverse complement strand
CTGCGTGAGCGGCGGGATATGTCCCCCAGACTACAGTCGCTGTAACGAGTGGCTCGCGAGGCGGTTCGCGGACATTGACCGGTACACCGGAGGATCGTGTGCGGGCACCATAGCCGAGGTCACGGCGATCATCGCCGCTTTTTCAACGGCAATACCGGGCGGCGCTCCGCCGGCGACGCGTTTCGTTGACAACGGGGACGGCACGATCGCGGACACTCACACGTGGCTCATGTGGGAGAAGAAGGCTGGGGCAGGGGGCATCCACGGCGCGGGCAACACATATACGTGGAGTACAGGGTATCCCTGGAATCCAGATGGCACGGTGTTCACGGTGTTTCTGAATACATTGAACAAGACGTGTGATGGAGACGAAACGACGCCGTGCTCGGACGATGCCGACTGCACCGGGATCGGTAGCGGCCTATGCGGTCATGCGGGCTATAGGGACTGGTACCTACCACAAGAGGGCGGATGCAATTCGTGTTGGACTTCTGGGACGCCGACCTGCAGCTCCTGCAGTCCCGCATGGCTCGAGAGCATTCTGCTCGAGCCATATCCCTGTCGCACCTCCCCCTGCATCGACCCGATCTTCGGACCTACTGCAACAGCGTACTACCAGACCTATGCGACCTATGAGAGGAATCGAGACGCCATTTTTAGCGTGTACTTCGGTAATGGCATGACGACAATCGGCTCGAAGACGGGAGGCCGACCCGCCCGCGCGGTGCGTCGCGGCGAGCCGCGTATCATTCCCATCACGACTACGACGACGCTCCCGCCGACCACCACGACGACGATAACGACCACCACGACGACGCTCCCGCTTCGTTTCGTCGACAATGGCGACGGTACGATCACGGACATCCAGAACGGGCTCATGTGGGAGAAGAAGGGCAAGACGCGAGGAATTCACTACGCAGGAGACAACTATACACTGAGCACAGGAGCTCCTTGGGATCCGGATGGCACGGCGTTTACCGTGTTTCTCGAGACGTTGAACAACACATGCGACGGAGATGAAATCACTCCGTGCTCAAACGATGTCCATTGCACGGGGATCGGTAACGGCCTGTGCGGCCATGCGGGCTACCGAGATTGGCGACTACCGTCGGAAGAAGGATGCAACTCGTGCTGGGACTCGATCGATGGCCAGTGTCCCTGCGATCCCACGGAGCTCGAGAGCATTCTGGTCAAGCCGTATCCCTGCCTCACCATACCGTGCATCGATAAGGTCTTCGGGCCTACCGCGAGCGGCGGGTACTGGTCGTCTACCCACCTCACGGTAAACTCGAGCAAGGCGTGGTCTGTGGATTTCCGTTCCGGTTTCGTGGGCTACCGCTTCCCGCCCAGTAGCCAGTACGTCCGTGCAGTTCGTGACATTTTACCCGCTACCTCCTCGACGACCACTACGACTACCTCGACCACTACGACTACCTCGACCACTACGACTACCTCGACCACTACGACTACC
>PIVZ01000311.1 GCA_003354045.1 bacterium | reverse complement strand
TGCGTGATAGTCACGGGCAGCCATGTCGTAGTCGCTCGCGACTTCGCCGTTGCCGTGGAAGAAGAGAATCGACGGACGCGCGGGGTCGAGCGGATAGAAACGGCACGCAACCTCCACTCCTTTTTCAACATTGACCGAAAAGTCGGTGGCGCCCGCTGGCGCAGGGCTCGCGTCCTGGCGGGGGAAGAAAAGAATCCGCGCCAAGCCGAGCCGATCGAGCAGGCCGTAATCCGGTTGCGTTTCCATGAGTCTCTCTGCCGCTGGCACTCGGAGGGGTCAAGTCGCGGCTTTCGACTTCTCCTGTGTGGCGTCGGCCGTTCTTGAAGAAGGGGTCAAGTCGCGGCTTTCGACTCCTTCTCTGTGGTGTCGCCCGTTCTGGAGTGGGGTTACCGGCGTTTCCCGTCGAAGGGAATCGGTGGCGAGAGAGCCCTCGTCTGTGTAAGGATGGTGGCCATGGTCAAAGTCCTCAGCGCCGTCGTGCTGCCCGTGTTGATGACTCTCGGGGCTTTATCGGTTGCCTGGAGCGCAGAGCCTGCGGCCGATGAGGACGAGGGTGGGCCGACGGAGCTGGGCACATTCGTCTTTCAGTTCGAGAACGACACGTTCACTGGGACCGATCAGCACTACACCAACGGTATCCGCCTGTCGTGGACTTCGCCCGATGAACCGAGGAACGCCGTGGTAGGGGCAGCGAGGAAGGCTCTGCGCACGGTCGCCCGTGACGAGGACAAGCAAGACCGCCGCAACCTGACTCGCTACGGCGCTGCCTTCGGGCAGGACATGTACACGCCGGAGGACAAGGATCGTACGGACCTCATCGTCGAGGACCGGCCCTATGCCGGATGGCTCTATGGCGCCTTCTCGATGCACACCATTACCGAGCGTGGGAAGGGCCGAAAGGACTTGGAATCGGTCGAGCTACAGCTCGGCGTCGTCGGCCCGTGGGCGCTGGCTGAGGAATCGCAGGATCTCATCCACGAGATTCGCCTGCTCGACAAGTTCAAGGGATGGCGCAATCAGCTCGAGAATGAGCCCGGCCTGTTGCTGCTGTACGAAAGGAAATGGCGGCTGTTCGAGCGCATCGATCTCGGATGGGTGCAGTTCGACGCGATCCCTCACGCCGGCGTCAGTCTCGGCAACGTCCTTACCCATGCCAACGTCGGTGGTGCGGCTCGCCTGGGTTGGGACCTTCCGGACGACTTCGGACCGCCGAGCTTGATTCAAGGCGTGATGCCGATGGACACGCTGCGCGAGAAAGCAATCTCGTTCTACCTCTTCGGCTCGATGGAAGGTCGCTTGGTCGCTCACAACATCTTTCTCGACGGCAACACTTTTCGCGACAGCCACAGTGTAGACAAGAACCACTGGGTAGGAGACGTCGCGCTCGGTGCCTCCGTTCACATCGGACGCTTGCAGATCTCCTATTCCAACGCGGTGAGGAGCCGAGAGTTCGAGGGCCAACCCCACGACAGTCGTTTCGGCTCGATAACCATCGCGTGTCAGATCTAGGAGGGGGTCAAGTCGCGGCTTTCGACTTCTCCTGTGCGGCGTCGGCCGTTCCGGTGGCCGGTGTTGCCTCTTCGCTCCTGGAGAGAGGTCGGCTCTCAGAAGAGCTCGAGCTGGACGAACGACTCGGGCGACGGCCGCCCAACGCGATCGATCGAGAGATCGCACAGGGCAGGGGCAAGATCGGGACGTGGAGGTCTGGCCGGGATCTCGGCTACCGGATGGCCGGGCCCGGGCCAGGTCCGGAACTCCTCGAGCCATAGGAATCCGTTGCAATTCGCTTTGGTCTCGTGGTCGCCCTTGCGCTGGCCGCTGTTGCAGAGGTAGTGCCAGATCTCGTGCCCGGCCACGAACACGCACAGATCCTCCGGGGAGGTGAACGTGTCTTCGTGCCAGACCAACTTGTAGGGGCGGCCCTTGATCGGCGTGACGGCGGGTTTGGGCCGGGTGACCGATCCCACTCCGTACGCCGCCCGGCGCGGATAACGAAGCCGGCGCTTCACAGCCAGCACGATGCGGCAGTCGCGCGCACGGTAGTAGCCATCGAGATCTCTTCGCTTCGCACGCGTGTACTTGACGTGGATGGACAGCCCGTCGGTCAGGAAACGTTCGCACTTGGCCTCGGTGAATGCCACCGCCTGCTCGAGTGCTCCCGTGAAGTTCGTGATTTCCACCGCCGCCGCCACAACCGCCGCCCAAGCCATTGTAATCGGTCAGGTGAACGATGTGCAACGCGGCTTGACCCCTTCTCCCTTCCTGCTAGCTTCGCCGGCCACAGAGACCGGAGGAGAAGCAGTCGATGTCGAACTACCCACTTCCAGCCGTCAGCCTCATACCCACGCCCGGGCGCGCCCGTGCAATCGTAGATCTTGCCCGCGAGGTGGAACGCCGGGGCTTCTCCGGCATCTACACGCCGAGCATCGGCGACGCGATCGGGTTTTGCGTGACCCTGGCGGGAGCCACCGAGCACATCCGCTTCGGGACCTCGATCGTCAACATTTACACCCGTCATGCCGCCGACTACGCCCGCTCGGCGGCGTTCGTCAATGAGCTCTGCGGTGGCCGTTTCGATTTCGGCGTCGGGGTGAGCCACGATCCCGTAAACGACTCGCTCGGCCTGCGCACCGGCAAGCCACTGGCCGACATGCGTGCCTTCGTCGATCAGCTTCGCGGCGCGCCGGGTGTGCGCGAGCTGCCACCGGTGGTGCTTGCCACGCTGCGTGATCCGATGATCCGCCTGGCCGGCGAGGTCGGCGACGGCATTGTCTTCGCGAACGCCGCGCGCAGTTACACACCACATTCGATCTCGGTGTTGCCCGAGGCGAAACGTAGCGATGAGGACTTCTTCATCGGCAACATGATCCCGACCTGTATAAGCGACGACCGCGATGCGGCGGCGGCGCGCAACCGCAAGACCATGCTGTTCTACATGGGGTTGCCCAACTACAGGAACTACTGGAAGGCCGCCGGCTACGTCGAGGAGATGGAAGCGGTGGAGGCCGCCGTGGCCGCGGGCGACCGCGAGCGCCTGCCGGAACTGATGACCGAGAGATGGTTGTCGGACTGCACGCTCTATGGGTCGGCTTCGGAAGTGCGCGAGGGCGTCGAGCGGTGGATGGATGCCGGAGTTCGCACTCCCATCCTGGTGCCGTCATCAGCGGCCGGAAATCAGATGAAAGCCTTGGAGGAACTCTTCGAGACCTTCGCTTAGGCTGCCGCGCGAGCGACTCGGCCACGAGTTTCTAACGCGGATAAGGAACCCGGCCGCCAGCTTGCAACTTGAATAAGGAATCCGGCTATCGGTTTGCAATGCGAATAAGCAAATCGGCCGCTGGTTTGCCGAGTTGATAAGGACCCCGGCGGCCGGTACGCGGTGCAGATAGGTCTTCCTGCCGGCTCCATCGGGGTGTATCATCCGAGTGCCTGACTCAGGAGAGCACGTACACCCACGGCCTCCGTTTGAACATCTCGCTGCTCGTCGCTTCTGTGCGGCTGCGGCGAAGGAGCCCGACAACGGGCATTGCCTTGGTGCATCCGTCGTGACCGCGCACTGTGTGCGAGGTCCGCGATGGATTCCACCGAAGGCGGCCACCTGGAGCCGAGGGTAATGGCGAGTCTCGACTGATGAGGCCCGGCGCGCTGGAGAAGCGAGCCGGCAACATTGCTCCAGGAGGTACGGACGATGAAGAGAATCGCTGTTTTTGCCTACGGCACGGTAGCCTACCTGATGTTCCTTGGCGCGTTTCTGTACTTGATCGGTTTCGTGGGAGGCATTGTGGTTCCCAAGTCGATCGACTCCGGCTCGGCGCCGGGTCTGCTCGAAGCGCTACTGGTGAATCTCGTGCTTGTTTCGCTGTTTGGACTCCAGCACAGCATCATGGCGAGGCCGGGCTTCAAAGCGGCGTGGACCAAGATCATTCCTGAACCGATCGAGCGCAGCACCTTCGTGTTGGCCACCAACTTGATCTTGCTGTTGATGTTCTGGCAGTGGCGACCGATGCCCGGTGTGGTCTGGGAGGTCGAGAGCTCGGCAGCGAGTTTCGTCTTGTGGGCCGTGTTCTGGAGCGGCTGGGCCATAGTCCTCCTATCCACCTTCATCATCGATCACTTCGATCTCTTCGGGATGCGGCAGGTCTTCTTCCACGCTCGCGACATGCGTTACTTTCAACTGCCATTCCAGGTCTCGGCGTTTTATCGATACGTTCGGCACCCGTTGCTCCTCGGCTTCATGATCGCCTTTTGGGCCGCGCCGACGATGACGGTGGGACGTCTGGTCTTTGCGGGGGCGATGACGACGTACATGCTCGTCGCCATCCATTTCGAGGAGCGAGATCTGGTCGACGCCTACGGCAAGTCTTACGAGGACTACCGCGAGCGAGTACCCATGCTCGTGCCGATGCCGGGGAAGGGGCACGATCGAGTAACCGGCAGCGAAGACCTGGCCGAGCCCGCGCGCTCCAGCGTCTAGCCACCCCGTGAGCCCGCGGCTCCGGAAGGGGGCACGACACGCGACACCGGAGCGCCTCCTGGGAAAGTGGCCGCCACCGGTTGGTGCATCAACCCGGCAAGTCTGGTAGGCGAGGACCAGATCGAGCCGAGGGGTGCGGTGTATCCGGAATCGGGAGAAGCCAGTGGCAGTCTGGGGTCGTAGGAAGCGAACGCTCTTGCCGGCCGCGATCGTCCTTTGCGCGGCGGCGGCCTCACTGGTCGTTTACGAGCTCTCGGCGACGATAAGCAACCCCTTTCTGCACGAGCTGGTCGCGAAGGTCTCGGGTACCGTTTACTTCTTGGCGGTCGCCTTCGGGGCATTCTACGTGTTCCTGGCGGCCACGCTCGATGACGCGCCCTTGACCGAGAGAACGATGGGCGCGCTCATTACGCCTTTCCTGTGGATGACGAAGGAGTGCGTGCGGCTCTACGAGTCGCATCCTCTGGCGGAGTGCCTCTACTACTACGTCAATCCTCTCAACCTCTGGCTGTTGCTTCTGACCGTCTTGGAAATGGCGGTTGCCACGCTCCTCGCGCGACGGCTCAGGGCAGGCCGGGGCGGGCAGGTGGATGTTCTCACGCCCGCGCCGCTTGCGGCGATCGCCGTCAGCATCACGCTTGTTGTCGGCCTGTACGCATGGGGCCGCGGCGAGAACATGTACGTGTTGTTTCTCGAAGGCTACCGGGTCACTTTCGGTGCGGACCGGATAGTCGGCTCGCCCCAGGCGGGCGACGCGGACGGGGTGGGCGGAGCGGCCCGGGCTACAGACCGAGGCGAGCAGGACGTCGCGAGCGGCGATCGCCCTAACATCGTTTTCATTCTCGGTGACAACCACAACGCGAAGACGATGGGTTGCGCCGGGCATCCCTTCATCGAGACCCCGGCCATGGACCGCCTGGCCCGCGAGGGCGTCCGTTTCGAGAATACTTTCAATACGACCTCTCTGTGCAGCCCGTCGCGTGCGAGCATTCTCACCGGCGCCTACGTTCACTCGCACGGCGTCAGGAACAACCACACGCCCTGGACCGGGCACATGCCAACCTTCATCGAACACCTGAGCGAGGCCGGCTACGCCACAGCCTTCATCGGCAAGTGGCACATGCCCGGCGAGGGCCTTCCCGAGATGCCGTTCCTCGATTTGTTCGTTTCTTACACGTACCGAGAGGGGCAGGGCGCTTACTTCAACTGTCCGATGATCGTCAACGGTACGGAGGTTCCCTCGCGCACGCCCTACATCACCGAGGAAGTAACCGACTACGCGATCGAGTTCATGGAGCAGGCCGCCGCCAAGCCCACAGCGGAGCGCCGGCCGTTTTTTATTTACCTTGCGCACCGGCCCGGGCACCCGCCCTATCAGGCGCCCGAGGGCATCGACGGAATGTACGACGCGGCAGACGTCACGGAAGCGCTCCCGCCGAATGTAGACTCCTGGTGGTATGGAAAGACCCGCGGCAATGTG
>PIVZ01000895.1 GCA_003354045.1 bacterium | reverse complement strand
ACTTGATGGCGTCTTCGGGGGAGGCGCCGGCAAGGATCTGACCGGTCATCATACCGGGGATGAAGACGAGCCCGGCCGCCGACATCGCGTTGATTATGGGAATGAGACCATCGTGCAGCGCCGTGCGCACCGTCGGCCTGAGCGCTTCGAATGCCGTGCGGCCCAGCGCCAGCTGCGCCTCTATGGCCGAGCGTCCGTCCACGACGCCGCTGCTCAGGCGATTGAGGCCGAGGGACACGCCGGTCATGGTGTTGCCGAGGATCATGCCGAGAAGAGGAATCGCGTAGCGCGGATCGTACCAGGGCTCGGGGCGTACCTGCGTGGTGAGCGCCAAGACAGTTACTGCGGTCGCGCCGAACAAGATGCTGGCGGTGCCAAGCCCGTAGCCCCAGCCGCCACGCAACGGACGGGCCTGGCGGGCGCGCACCTCGCGTCCCGCGAACACTACCATTGCCAGGCCGGCAAGCGCCGTCCAAAACGGCGAGACCACCGCGAACAGGGCCTTCAGCACCAGGCCCATCAGCGAGAGCTGAACGACCATGCGCAGGGCTGCCACCAGCAGGCGGCGCTCGAGGCGCAGGCCGAGCAGGTAGGAGAGAAGCGCGTTGGCAACGACCAGCAACGAGGCCAGGGCGAGATCGAAGAAGCCCAGCTCGATGTAGCTCATGCCGGCTCCTCGACGACGCATCCGTTACTGAGGCGCAGGCTCCGCGTGGCGACTCTGCGCGCCTGGGCTTGGTCGTGCGTTACAACGAGCATGGCCACACCAGCTTGCGATCGCTCCTCGAGGAGCCGCTCGACCGATTCCGTCGTTTCTCCGTCGAGGTTGGCGGTGGGCTCATCGAGCAGCAGCACACTTGGCTCCTGGACGAGGACGCGTATGAGCGCCAGGCGCTGCTTCTCTCCGCTCGATAGGCGCGTGATCGGCCACGCGAAGGTCTCCGACGCCAGGCCGAGGCGCCCGGCAATCGCGGCCGCCGCCGGTGGATCGGCGAAATGCTCACCGACGCTCTCTGCCCACCAGCCGGCATCGTTGGCAAGATAGCTCACCGCGTGCCGCCACTCGGGGGCCGGCATCGAGGCGCGCGGGCGGCCGTCCAGCGATACCTCGCCCTCGTTGGGGTCGAGATCGGCGATGGCACGCAGCAGCAGCGACTTGCCCGAGCCGGAGGTTCCGAGCAGCGCCACGCGCTCGCCTCGCGCAAGGTCGAAGCTTACGTGCTCGAGGAAAAGGCGGTTTAGGTTGCTGACCTGGAGCATGACGAACGCCGGAGCGACAATACCGCGCCGGCACCAATCTTGAAATCCCACGGTACTCGACCCCGAAAGATCCCGACAACGCCCATCCTCGCGTAACCCGGCTTGGAATCGGCCGTAGTTCGCATAGTATCTGGCGCGATGTTTCCTGTCCTCCTCAAGTTCGGACCCATAACAGTCTACAGCTTCGGCGTCTTCATGGCGCTCGGCTTCTATC
>PIVZ01000310.1 GCA_003354045.1 bacterium | reverse complement strand
CGTTGGCGGCGCGGCGGCTCTGGCGGGCGTGACAGGCGGCGGCCTGATTGCGGCCGTCGGCACGGGGGAGGCCGAAGCGGCCTGCGTTCGCCCACCCGGCGCACTCGACGAAGACGAGTTTCTCGCCACCTGCATACGCTGCGGGCGCTGCGCAGATGCCTGCCCAAACCGCAGCATCGTCGCCTTTACCGACGAGTTCGCCCGTGAGGCCGCACTCCGCCCCGGCCGCCGCCAGCGCGGTACGCCGATCATCGTTCCGCGCCGTCAGGCATGCATGTTGTGCAACGGCGCTCCCGGCGACTACCTACTGTGCACGGCGGCATGCCCGTCGGGCTCGCTCACGCCGATACGCAAGTCGCTCGAGTCGATCAGCGAACACGTGGACATGGGTGTGGCCGAGGTAGACACCAACCTCTGCTACTCGTTCAACGGAGCCTCGTGCGGCGCCTGCGTTCGCGCCTGCCCCTTCGAGGGCCAGGCGCTGCGCGCCGGGCTTTGGGAAAAGCCCCTGCTCGATCCGTCTGCCTGCGTCGGCTGCGGTCTCTGTGAGCGCAGTTGCGTGCGTTACCCGCAGGCCATCCGCGTGCGGCCGAGGAACTTCGTGGCATGAAGGATCGGCGCGCGGAGCTGCGAAGCAAAGAGGGCAAACCCCTTCCCCGCGGGGAACAGGGCTCCTCCGCGCTTCCGGAAGAGGCGGCCGAAGGGAGGCGTCTGCAAGCTGGCGGACCCGAGGAAGATTCGGCGGTGCAGTCGCGGCGGGGCTTCCTGCGCTCGCTCGCCGTCGGCGCTGGGGATGTCCTGGCAGGCGCCGCGGGCGGCCTAAGCGCCGGCCGTCGAGCCCCCTCGAAGATACCGGGTCTGCGCGATGGGCTCGGCATTGTGCGCCCGCCCGGTTCGATCGACGAAGAGGATTTCCTTGCCAGTTGCGAGCGCTGCACCGAGTGCGTGGATGCCTGCGAAGTGGACTGTATCGCGCTGTTCGGTGAGGAAGCCGGCCGCCTGGCCGGCACGCCATACATCCTCCCGGCCGACAAGGCCTGCACCATGTGCATGGATTGCGCCGCGGCCTGCCCCACCGAAGCCATGACACCACCGGCCTCCATGGAAGAAACCGCCATGGGGGTGGCCGTGATCGACCATGAGGTCTGCGTTGCCTACAACGGCAGCGGGGTATGCGGCGCGTGTTACACGGCGTGCCCACTTCGCAGTCGAGCTATCCGCGAGGATTTCCGTAGCGCACCCATCGTCGATACCGATAACTGCACGGGCTGCGGTCTGTGCGAAGAACTGTGCTTCGTCGGCCAGCCGCGTGCCATCCATGTCATAAGCGCGCGCAACGCCGCACCGGCGGTTCTCAGGGCGATCGTCCAGGCTGCCACGCCGGCGGCCGGCGAGGATGCGTGAGGGGCCCCGTGCGAGTACGCAAGCTCCAGATCACGCGCCGCAGTGTCCAGCTACTGGTCGTCGCTCTTGTACTGACCGTGCCGGCGGTCGCCCGCTACAACAACTATCTCGCGGCCCGTGAGCTCGACCAGAAACTCGAGCGCTGGCAGGGCACGCTGCCCGGCGCCAGCTTGGCGGGCATAGACAGAGTCATGCGCGCACTACCCGACGGCGAGATGGAGCGTGCCGGAAAGATGCAGCGCAACCGCACCCGCGTCCTGGAGTACGGCCAGGAGGTGCGCGGTGGGCCGTGGTCTGCCGAGATAGCCGGCGTGTCGCTTACCGATCCATTGGCCGTCGTCGAGAGCGTTGCTGCCAGCCGGCGCCTGCCGTGGGTGCTGCTTGCCGGCCTGCTCGTGCCTTTGATCGTTACCGCCTTGCTCGGGCGGGTCTACTGCTCGTGGATATGCCCGATGGGGCTGCTCCTCGAAATGACCGACAAGCTTCGCGGACTGCTGCGTTTTCTCGAGATCCGACCGTTCGACCTGCGCCCTGCACGTAGCGCCAAGTACTGGTTGCTAGGGGCCGGCATCCTGCTCGCCGCCATGCTGGCCGTCCCGGTCCTCGGCTACGTCTACCCGCCGGCACTGCTCAGCCGCGAGCTACACGACCTGGTGTTTGTCGCCTTCGACAGGGCCGAGCTCGGCAAGCGAGGGCTGTGGGTCGGGAGTCTCAGCTGGATGTCGATGGTGCTGGGCGCCATCGTCCTCATCGAGGTGTCTCTGTCGCGGCGCTGGTGGTGCCGCTATGTGTGTCCGGGCGCCGCCATCTACGCGTTGGTCGGCTGGGCGCGCCCGCTGCGCGTCAACCTACAGACCTCCCGCTGCAGCGACTGCGGCGACTGCGTGAAGGCCTGCCCGATGGCCCTCAACCCGATGGGTGAGGAGCTTGGAATGGAGTGCGACGGGTGCGGCGTTTGCATCTCGTCGTGCGCCGATAAGGCGTTAGCCTACGGCGTCGGCAGGCGACCGAGCCCCGCACTCGATCCCATCGCCACGCTCGAGAACGTCAGCGCCGCGGAGGTAGGCCAGTGAGCGTGTGGCGAACACTGTTGCCTGCCGGTCTCGCCTTAGCCTTCACGCTCGGCGGCCTGGCCACTCCCGCTCGGGCGCATCACATCCTCGGCATCCCGCACTACGCCTACCTCGAGGAGTACCCTCAGGCGCCGGTGCTGACCTACCTGGTGGAAGCGGGAGCTTACGAGCTCAGGATGACCGGCTATCCGGGCATTCTCGAGCCCGGCGATCGATGTTCGCTGCATGTATACCTGCAACACATCGAATCCGGCGCACCGTTTGCCGGCGGTCTCACGCTTACCGTGACCGAGGACCGCCTGATCGGAACCGACCCCGTCATCTACGGGCCCATGCACGCGGACCTCCAGGAGGCTGTCTACAAGTTCTATCCACGCTTCGGGCACGAGGCGAACTACCTTGCCCGGCTAGAGTTCGAAGTCGAAGGTGTGCCGTGGATCATCGACGTACCGATGCTGGTGGGCGCGCCCGGCTCGCCGTGGGCGGTGCTGGGCGGAGTAGCCGGCGCAACCGTATTGTTCCTGATCGTCGTGCGGGCGTTGCGCATAAAGATGCGCCGTCGGGCGCGAGAGACCGCCGGACAGCACGCGACCAGCACCCATAAGAACTCCGGCGCGGGGCGAAAGGCGCTGACCACATGAGGGACCGCTTTGTACTTTCGTTCCCCTATCTGTGCGCCGCACTGATCGTCGGCCTCATAATCGCCGACAACGCCTGGGACGGCGGCCAGCACAGGAGCCACGGAGCGAAGGTGGCCGAGAGCTCAAGCGCGCATGCCGAACACATGCAGGTCGCACAGAGCGCCGCCGGCATAATGCTGGGCAGCCACGAGGCCCAGGCAGCACAAGAAGCCGCGCCGGGCGCTCAGCCAACCGCCACCGCAGAGGACGGCGAACACTGCAGCGGCGGCTCAGCCGGCGCACTCGCCGCTACGGGCGATCCGCGTGCCGGGCACGCCGCCGCCGGTGGCGAGATGCGACACGTCATGGAGGGACTGCCGGCTCCGGTCTACTACGCAGGCGTCGCCTTCATTCTGATCCTCTCGTTCTTCGTCATAGAGCACCGCGCCGGGCGCGAGCGAGCGCATCCGAGCAGCGCACCGAGACCGCGTTTCGATCTGCTCACCTTCGCGCCGCTAAGACGCCTACTGGTGCACCCAGCCACGCGCCCTGTCTCGCAGCTACTCATGGTGGCGATCTTCTTGGTGATAATCGCCGCCGGCCTGTTCGGCACCCAGCTTCCCACCAAGAACATAGCCCCGCTTCTCACCTGGACGGTCTGGTGGTGTGGCCTCGTGCTACTGGTTCTCTACCTCGGCAAGGCGTGGTGCTACGTGTGCCCGTGGGACGCACTGTCCGGCTGGGCCGAAGGGCTGCGCCTGTGGAGCCCCAAGAAGGAAAGCCTGAGCCTAGGGCTGCGCTGGCCACGGTGGATGCGAAACATCTGGCCGGCGACCATCCTCTTCGTCGGCCTCACCTGGCTCGAGCTCGGCTTCGGCGTGACCATGAACCCTCGCGCCACCGCGTGGCTCGCCCTTCTCATGCTCGGTCTGGCATTCACATCGGCTTTCATCTTCGACCGCAGGTCGTTTTGCCGCTACGGCTGCCTGGTCGGCCGCATAAGCGGGCTCTACGCGCTCTTCTCGCCGATCGAGGTGCGCGCACGGGACAAAGACGTGTGCCGTAGCTGCGCCACCCACTCCTGCTACAAGGGCAACGAAGCCGGCGAGGCGTGTCCGACCTTCCAATTCCTTCCGACCATGGAGCAGAACACCTACTGCATCTCGTGCATGGAATGCGTGAAGACCTGCGAAGAGGACAACGTGGCGCTCAACATGAGGCCCTGGGGAGAGGATCTACTACTACACCGCAAGCCGCGCTCCGACGAAGCGTACCTGGCGCTGCTGATGCTCGCGCTGACCGGTTTTCACGGGCTCACGATGACACCCGGCTGGCGCGACATGGTCGAGTCGCTCTCGGCCGCGCTCGGCATCGGAGAGACACTGGCGTTCAGCATCGGCATGGTCACGGTGATGGTCGGGCCGATCGCGCTGTACGCATTGCTGGTGGCCATCTCGCGTTGGTTCGCCGGCGTCCGCAGGCGCGGTTACTACGAGTACTTCATGCGTTACGCCTACGCGCTGCTGCCGATCGCGGTTTTCTATCATCTCGCCCACAACAGCGAGCACCTGCTCATGGAAGGCCAGCGCCTACTCGCCCTGGTCTCCGACCCCTTCGGTTTTCAGTGGGACCTGTTCGGCACTGCGTGGCTCGAGCCGCAGTCGCTGGTCAGCATGCAAACCTTGTGGGCCATCCAGGTTCTGCTGGTTGTCATGGGCCACGTGTACAGTCTGTGGGCCGCTCGCCACGCAGCCGTCGGCCTCATGCCAAGCGGCCGCGCCATCGTACGCAGTCAGCTCCCCATGCTCGGCGCCATGATCATGTTCAGCACCATGAGCCTGTGGCTCCTCAAGCAACCCATGGAAATGCGCATGTCGCTGATGTAGAGCGGCCCGCCGCGGGGATTACCGGTAACGTGTTCTCCCCGCGGAAAGGCGCAGACCGGTCGCCACCTGTTCGCGAAAGCAAGAACCTGGATAGTTGCACTTCCTGCTTTCGGGAAGCCCCCATACGGGCGCAAGTGCCCACAGAGGCGAGAATTCTGGCAGGCTGCGGCGCTATCCCCTTGTCGGGGCTGAGGCTTTTCGAAACCGCGCCCGGCGGCTCGATATGGCCCCTTTGTGGCACGCACCATGCATAGAATGAGGAAGGTACGGACCTCTGAGAGGGGCCCATGTACGGTCCCCGGCTACTTGCCTGACTTCACAACCTGGGACGCCTCATTTTGGAAGACGTTCCTGAGTGGCATAAGCCAGGCAGTGGTGGTCCGGAGGATCCGGGTAAGGGACTCGATGGCGCTGGCAGCAGTTAGAGGCAGGCGTAGGGCCTTCAAATGACCATGAGCGCGCAGACAGCAGCCGAGACGGCCGGAAACGTCGCACCGGAGCGCAAGGGCTTCGAGCTCGAAGACACCGGCTTCAAGGAAGTCCCCAAGAAGTACCGAAGATTCTACCGCAAGTGGCAAGGCGAGGACGATATGCTCGCGGAGAACGAGGTTCTCTGTCCCGTCTGCCGAATAGTCGTCCGCTCCGCCCGTGAAGTGCTGCCGGGAGACCGCGTGTACTGCATGCCGTGCATGACACGTCTGATGGTCACCGACGTAGACGGGCGCTTGATCGGGAGGCCGTTGCAGTAGGAGACGAGAGTTTGCGAGCAGTCGGGCCGCGCACTCGATTTGTGGCCTCGGGTGCGTACGGCGGTCGGATCCTCCCCGGATTCGTAGCCGCGTGTCCGGATGGGGTGTGAGTTCCCCTCCTCCGGCAAAGCCGCCCCCCCGGGCACGGCCCGCATCGTGCAGCCAGCCGCGCTTGCCTGAAAGCGCGGCTGGCTGCTTACGTTGAGAGCGCGGAGACTTCCTCATCG
>PIVZ01000894.1 GCA_003354045.1 bacterium | reverse complement strand
AGGAGACGAAGGGATGGCAAAGGCGAAGTTTGAGCGTACGAAGCCTCACGTGAACGTCGGGACGATCGGGCACGTGGATCACGGGAAGACGACGCTTACGGCGGCGATCACGCTGGTGCAGTCGAAGAAGGGCGATGCGGAGTTCGTGGCCTTTGACGAGATCGACAAGGCACCCGAGGAGCGCGAGCGCGGGATCACGATAGCGACGGCGCACGTGGAGTACGAGACGGACAATCGCCACTACGCGCACGTGGACTGTCCGGGGCACGCCGATTACGTCAAGAACATGATCACTGGAGCGGCGCAGATGGACGGTGCGATTTTGGTGGTTTCTGCGGCCGACGGCCCGATGCCTCAGACTCGCGAGCACATTTTGCTTGCGCGCCAGGTGGGAGTGCCGCGCATCGTGGTGTTTCTCAACAAGGCCGACATGGTTGACGATCCCGAGCTCCTCGAGCTCGTTGAGCTCGAGGTCCGCGAGCTGCTATCGGTCTATGAGTTCCCGGGCGACGACATTCCGGTGATAACGGGTTCTGCACTCGAGGCTCTCAATGATTCCGAGGATGCGGAGAAGACGAAGTGCATAGGCGAGCTGATGGAGGCGATCGACACCTACATACCGCAGCCTGAGCGCGACGTGGACAAGGCGTTTTTGATGCCGGTGGAGGACGTTTTCTCGATTTCCGGTCGAGGGACGGTTGCCACGGGTCGAATCGAGCGTGGCAAGGTGAAGGTTGGAGAAGAGATCGAGATCGTGGGGATCCGGGATACGGAGAAGACGACGGTCACGGGCGTGGAGATGTTCCGCAAGATCTTGGACGCGGGCGAGGCCGGGGACAACGTCGGCTGCTTGCTGCGCGGGACGAAGCGAGAGGAGATCGAGCGGGGTCAGGTGTTGGCCACGCCGGGGTCGATAACGCCGCACACGAAGTTCAGTGCGGAGGCCTACATATTGAAGAAGGACGAGGGAGGGCGGCACACGCCGTTCTTCAACGGATACCGACCGCAGTTTTACTTCCGCACGACGGACGTGACGGGAGTGTGCACGTTGCCGTCGGGCACGGAGATGGTGATGCCTGGTGACACGGTGACGTTGGACGTGGTGCTGATCACGCCGATTGCGATGGACGAGGGGCTGCGATTCGCGATTCGCGAAGGCGGCCGCACCGTGGGCGCCGGCGTAGTTACCGGTATTCAGGAATAAACCGATGATGAGTGAACGGATACGCATTCGGCTCAAGGCATACGACCATCGCATACTGGATCAGTCGGTACGCGAGATCGTCGATGCCGTGCGCCGCACTGGCGGCAGGGTCGCCGGCCCGGTGCCGATACCGACGCGTATCGAGCGATTTACCGTCAATCGATCGCCGCACGTAGACAAGAAATCCCGCGATCAGTTCGAGATCCGCACGCACACGCGACTGCTCGATATCCTCGAACCGACGCAACAAACCATCGACTCCCTGGGCAAGCTG
>PIVZ01000309.1 GCA_003354045.1 bacterium | reverse complement strand
CTCGCGGTCCAGGTAGATGATGCGACGGCTGTAGCTGTAGCCCGGTAGTCGCGAAATCCCCTCGATGACGTATACCTCGCGGGGCTCCCAGACGTCCTCCATGATGAAATCGGCCGGCGGAGGCAACCACTTGCCCGGCAAGTTGCGCGAGTGCATGACCGCCAGGACCGTCTTGGTGCCGAGCAGCCGCCAGTCGTTCCAGGCGGGATTGCCGGCGTAGCCCGCGTAGCTGTCGGGGTCGATGTCCTGGCCGAATATGCCCTCGGATCGCTGCGCCGTGCTCAGACGGCGAACGCGTTTGAGCTGGGGAAGGTAGAGCCAGGAGTCGTCCTGGCGTCGAGCGTCCTTGTAGCGGTTGTAGGTGAATCCGGCGCCTTGCAGATCGAACGGTTCCAAAAGCGGATGCAGCAGCTCACGATATCGAACGCCGTCGGGGGTTTCCCAATCCGGCATCGGTTCGTTGTACAAACGGCTGACGTGGAACAGCCGCCGAAAATGCCCGCTTATATAGTGCCGCTCCACACGTAGGCCGGAGCCGGGAGCAATCCAACCCGTCTGGCACTCGAAGTTGCGCACATCTACGTCGTCTACTACTACGCGCGCCCCCTGGTTGAACATCAGCTTGATGGCGACGTCGGGATCGTCCGGGCTCACCAAGGGGAAGGGAATACCAGCGACGTAGTTCTCCATGTTCGACTTGTCGTCGGAGAGTTCCACCTGGGCGTGGTAGCGCTGGGTCGCTTCCTTGCGCCGCGGCTCCATCGGGAACGGCAGCGTTTCGCCGACTTCCATGCTGGCGCCTCGGGCTATCGCCCACTGTAACGACGGGATGAACAGGTGCTGCCAACGATCGAGATTGCCGGCATGGACGACGCTGCCCGGCTCGGGCACGTCTACTTTGGGGAACTTCCAACCCGTTGGCTCGGCGACTGTCTTCTCGTCACCTTCCGTGGGCTCGATACCCTCAGCTGGTTCTTCGGATGGCTCGGCGGCTTTGGCCGGTGCTGACGGCTCGGGTGCTTTGGCCGGCGCCGGGGCCTTCGCTGGCTTGGCCGGCACGGCTGGCTTGGCAGGTACGGCCGGCTTCGCAGGCTTGGGCGCTACGGGGGCCTTTACAGGTGCGGCCGGGGCGGTCGGCTTCACAGGCGCGGCGGGCTTCGGAACAACAGCGGGTTTCGCAGGCGCGGCGGGCGCAGGGGGCGCAGCGGGCTTGGGCGCGACCGCCGGCTTTGTAGGCTCAGGCGCTACGGGGGCCTTTACGGGTGCGGCCGGCGCGGTCGGCTTCACCGGTGCGGCGGGCTTCGGAACCACAGCCGGCTTCGCCGGCCTGGCCGGCGCAGGAGGCGCAGCGGGTTTGGGCGCAACGATCGGCTTGACAGGTTTGGGCGCGACAGCCGGCTTCTCGGGCTTGGCCGGTGCAGGAGGCACGGCGGGTTCGGGAGCAACAGTCGGCTTTGCAGGCTTCGCGGGCTTCGCAGGTGGCGCTACGGGCTTGGGAGCGATAGCCGGTTTAGCAGGCGCCGGTGGCTTGGCGGCCTTGGGAGGCGCAGCAGGTTTCGCGGGCTTCGCAGGTGCAGGAGGCGCGGTGGGCTTTGGAGCGACGGCCGGCTTCTCTGGCTCAGCCCCGGGTTCCGGCAAACCGAGCAATCCACGCAAAAGCTCCTGGCTTTCATCGGCCGCTGCGGCTTCTTCCTTGTCCGTGTCTATTTGCCCCTGTTCTTGGGCGACAACGGCCGGCGCCGCCGCGAACTGGAAAAGGAAGACCTGTAAGAGAACGATGATAGTGTGTTTCGCGGACATGCGATCTGGCCTCAGTATTGGGCGGTCGGTCGTGTGCGCCAAGACGCGTCGGCGTTTCGAGGGTGCAGCTTTGTTAGCGGCTCGTTCGACCCAGTGACTGCCGCTGGGCCCCATTTCGCCGTGTCAGTCATGTATCGGTACCATTCTACCTCACGCCGCGGAGTTGCCACAACACCGCGCTGTGTCAGGGGTTCTAGCTGACGACCGCTGCGCACGCCGTGGCAGCGCGCGATGCCGTGGAACGAAGCTGCCGCGAACCCGCTCGCCCCCGCAGGAGAAGTGCGGCGGCTTCGGTCGAACTCGGACGATTCCGATAAAGTGGCCCCCCAATCGCGGGACACTAGGGAGTCCGATCAAGAATGGCAATCGAGAACGAGCCGCCGATTTAACTCACCGCGATGCTGCGCCAGCGGGCGCCCATCCGGACCGTGTCGCGCCTAGTTCCGAAGAGAGAAGTAGAGAGTGGCGCCCTCTCCCTCGTCGCTCTCAGCCCACACGTGGCCGCCGTGGCGCTTGACGATGCGCTTCACGGTTGCCAACCCTATTCCCGAACCGGCGAACTCTTCGTCATCGTGAAGCCGCTCGAAGGGGTTGAAGAGCTTGTCTTCGTAGATCATGTTGAAGCCGACGCCGTCGTCGCGGACGAAATAGACAGGCCCGCTGCCGTTCGCCGACTCCTGCAGGCCGAACTCGAGGTTAGCTTCCTCTTGCTTGCTCGTGAATTTCCACGCGTTTCCTATGAGGTTTTGCAGGACTACCCGCGTGAGACTGGGGTCGCACATGGCGTGTGCGCCGTCAACGATCTCGACATGCACCCGGCGCTGCGGCTCAGCGAGGCGAAACTCGTCGACCACGGCGGATGCCATGGCGCTCAAGTCTACCTCCTCGCGCTTGACCGCGCCTCGGTTGATGCGTGACATTGTCAACAGATCGTCGATCAATTGCCCCATCCTCTGGCTCGCGGCGCGAATTCTGTGGAGGCTCTCGACGGCGGCTTCGTTTAGACCGCCAGTGTGGTCCTCGATCAACGTGTAGCTGAAGCCGTCGAGTATTCTCAGCGGGATCCGCAAATCGTGCGAGATGCTGTAACAGAAAGCCTCGAGCTCTTCGTTGGCCGAGTGCAGCTCGGCAGTCCGTTCGGCCACTTTTTGCTCGAGCTGCTCGTTGAGCTCTTTGACGGCCCGCTCGGCTTCGACCCGTTCGGTAATGTCGCTGACGGTGCCGAAGTGGCCTACTACTTCGCCTTGCGCTCCTAGCTGAGGAGATATTCGTCCGAGCAGCCAACGCAATGTGCCGTTTGCCAGATTCACGCGGAACTCTACACGGCCGCGGTGTTTGTTTTCGGTAGCTGCGGTGATCGTCGCAAGAACCCGCTCCTTGTCTCCAGTATGGACCGCATCGGTCCAGGCCAGACCCATGGTCTCTCCAGAATCGAAGCGCCAGATCTCTCGCCACTGTTTGTTCACATAGGCAACGTTGCCATCGGGGTCCATATAGAAGATGCCGATCGGTGCAGCGGCGGCAAGAGCATCGACGATCTGATGTTGCTCTCGCAGTGCGGCTTCCCCGGACTCTTCGGTCGAAACATCGGCGAGCGTGGCTGTGTAGCCGTACAATCGACCGGCCTCGTCGGTCTCGGCCACAGCCTGCATGACCACGTGGTGGATCTCTGTGGGGGCTCGACCAAGCCGAAACCTCGCTCGAAACGTGGGCTGGCGCCGCGAGATCACATCATGCCAATCGTACCGTAACGCCTCGCGATCCTCCGGGTGAACGGCATCGAGCCAGCCCTGTTCGGCAGATTGCTCGGTGCCGAGCCCGGTAAGCTCACACCAGCGTTCGTTGACCCACTCGACTCGCCCGTCAACGCTCATCTTGCCCACTGCCAACGGAGAGTTCTCGGTCAGTCGTTGGTACGGCCTCTCGCTGGCAAGCAAAGCCTCGGCGACTCGGCTCTGCGTGGTCGTGTCTCGACAAACAGAGATGATGCCGATGACCTTCCCATCAGAATCGAAACGCGGATATTTGTCGGTAACGACCGGAATCCGGCGGCCGGTCACCTCGCGAAGAGTTTGTTGAACACCCAAGACCGGCCGCTGGCTCTCCACGATCATCTCGTCCGTTTCGCGGTACGTCGCGGCTTCTCGCGGCGACAGAGCTTCGCAGGACTTACCGACGACCTGCTCCATCGTGACTCCCGAGGCACGCAAGGCGGCGCGGTTCGCCCACAGGATGTTGTTGGCCGTATCCTTGTACCAGACGATTTCCGACACACAGTCGAGCATCGCCGTGAGCGCGTTCACCCGTTCACCGGTAGTTTCTTCGTCTAAAGCGGGCACTTCCCCGCGAGAGTCGAGGGCGGACGGCTTGCGGCGCCGTTCGCCCATCTCTTCGAACTTCATTCAGGTCCCCTCTGTCTTGAAATGAGAATCGTGCGTGCGCCGGTCCGTTCGGAGCCTCTCCTAAACTCCGTGGCCGCTGGTTGGCACTCACGCCTCTCTGAACAATTCCTAGCAAAAAAGGATCACCTTCTCCAGCAAAAAATGACATGCGAGTATCTTTTAGGCGCGCGACACTCGGGTTCTATCTGCTTCTCGTCAGGATCGGCGCCGACCGCGACCCGAGTGAAAGACGACACGCCTCCGACGTAGCGCAGACTGACGATAGATTAAGTTTCTCGAGTGATACTGGACAGTCCACTTTGCACGACGATTGACGCGCGGCTTCTTGCGGCGCAAGTCTCTCTGCGTAGCTTGCCAAAGACTTCTCTGCTTTGTGTGACGAGGGAGCGTCGTGGTCGCCGCGATGGAGGGGACATGTCTCACATGAGACAAAGACATCCCGGCGGTATTTGCGGATGAAAATGCCGACTCGGCGCGGTGCGACGATGTCTGCACTTTGTACCGGCAAAAAAGAGGCTGTCCATGGCTTCGCGCCTCATCTCAAAACCACTCGCGTGCGAGTAGTTGGTCAGCTCGGCCGGTCTCGGGGAAGCAAACGGGGGTGCTGCGATTGTCTGGTAGAGTTCTCGTCCAGAGCTCGAGAGACAGGTGGCTCGATCGCCGTCGCGCGCTAGCCGCTGTTTCCGGTGTCATGCTCTTCTCCGGCCAGCGTGAAGAAGAACTCGGCGCCTTTGCCCGCCGCGCCGTGTGCCCACACACGGCCGCCATGGCGCTGGATGATGCCACGGACGGCCGCCAGGCCGACGCCGGTGCCCTCGAACTCATCGACATGATGGAGACGCGTAAACGGTTGAAAGAGATGGTGCACGTGCTTCATGTCGAAGCCCGCGCCGTTATCACGTACGCAGTAGATAGGCTCTTTACCGTTGTCGTTCATGCCCAGCTCGATTCTCGCCATAGTTCTGTTGGACGTGAACTTCCAAGCATTGGCCAACAGGTTGCGCAGCGCGTCGCCGAGCAGCGCGCTGTCGCCGAAGACCTTGAGCCCGTCTTCTATCGACCAGTCCACCTTGCGTTCCGGCTCGGCGGCCTGTAGCTCGGCGGCAATGTCGCGTCCGAGTCTGCTCAAGTCGATTGGCCCCCAGTTCAACTCCGTCCTCGATACGCGGGCCAGCACCAGCATTGCGTTGATCATCGCATCCATGTCCACAGCAGCGGCGCGCAAGCGGGTAAGGTAGCCGGTTTCCTTCTCGCCGAGCTTTTCCTTGCCCTCCTCGGCAAGGATGGTGGCATAAGCGTTGATGCTTCGAAGAGGCGCACGAAGATCGTGCGACACGGTGTAGCTGAATCTCTGCATCTCTTCGACCAACCTTTCGAGCTCAGCGGTTCGCGCCGTCACCTGCTCTTCGAGAATCTCGTTCATCGTCGTAAGCCGGCGTCTCGCCATGGTGAGCACCAAGTCGTCGCGCGCGGACTTCCAACGTGATCGTTCGAGCTCGTAGGTCCCGTAAACGGAGATCCCGAGTAGCAATATCACCACCGGTAGTATGGTTGGCGCGACCGCCAGCGACAATTCCCCGGCCCCCCAGTACAGATTTCCGAGGACAGCCAACAGGCCGGACAAGGCCACCCATAGCTGCCACCACGCAGACCACGGTAACAGAGCGGTGCAGCCCATCGCCAGACCGACGAGAAGGACGTAGGCCATCGCCGGCATATCTTCGACCGTTCCCCACATACCGCCGAGTAGGCAAAGTGCGATTAGAGCGATGCA
>PIVZ01000308.1 GCA_003354045.1 bacterium | reverse complement strand
GTGCGATGTTCTGCGAGTGGCCCGTCTTGCGCGCGTGGATGGCGCCGCGAATGGGCGCGCCAAGCAGATAGAAATCGCCCATGATGTCGAGGATCTTGTGGCGCGCTAGCTCCTCGGGGAAGCGCAGCTCGGTGTTGACGATGCCGGTCTCGCCGATGAGGATGAAGTTGCTCAGCTGGCCGCCCTGGCCGAGGCCGGCACCTTCCAGGGCGCGGATTTCCTCTACGAAGCCAAACGTTCGCGCAGGCGCGATCTGCTCGCGGAACGACTCCGGTCCGCCCATCTCGAAGGTGTAGGTCTGATCGCCTACGGGCTCCGGATAGGAAAGCTCGTAGGTCACTCGAAAACCTTCATGGGGCACGATCGAGATGAACTGATCGCCCTCGCCATCGAGGCGGATCTCTTCTTCGATGACGACCGCCGGGATCGAGGAGCCCTGCTCTTCGACACCGACGCTCTCGATCAGTGCACACAGCTCGACGGCCGAGCCATCCAGTATGGGAACCTCCCCTTCTATCTTCACCAGCAGGTTGGTCACGGCGTAAGCGTGCAGAGTGGCCATCAGGTGCTCCACCGTACGCGCCGCCATGCCCTCCTTGTACAGCGTCGTCGCGTAGCCGGTCGAATCTACGTTCTCGACCGAAGCCTCGACGTGGGTCTCGCCCGCCACGCTGGCAAACCGTATGCCGCTTGCCGGCGGCGCGGGCTGCAGGATCAGCCCCGTGCGCACGCCGCTGTGCAGGCCCAGGCCGCCACTCACCGCACTGCCGGCGAGCGTGCGCTCGGTCACGCTCGGCCCGCTTGCCGTTCGTGGCAGCGAAGTACGGCCGGCACGCTCGCCGCCGCGCTTGCCACCGTCGTGCGAGCGGTCGAGAGCACGGCCGACGGCGTCAAGCAGACCCTCGATGGAAAACGGCTTCTCGATGAAATCGACTGCTCCGAGCTTGGTAGCACGCACGGCAGTCTCCACGTTTCCGTGGCCGGAAATCACGATCACCGGCAGACCGGCCCCGGTGGCGCTTATCTCTTCGAGCACCTGGATGCCGTCCATCTCCGGCATCCATACGTCGAGAATGACCAGCTGCGGCTCCTGTTCGCGCAGCCTGGCGAGCGCCTCCGCCCCGTTGCTCGCCGTGACGACACGGTAGCCCTCGTCACCGAGCACACCGCCGATCGATGCGCGAACCGTGGCATCGTCGTCCACGATCAGAATCGTCTGCATCCGAAGCACCTCATCTCATACAAGAGCATCATCCTCTAAAGCTGGGAATTCTAAGACGAAACGGCTGCCCTTTGGCTCGTTATCACGGACCCGTACATAGGCCTGGTGCTCGGCCGCCACCGAGGCGACTATGGCCAGGCCGAGCCCGGTTCCTTCATCCTTGGTGGAGAAGTAGGGCTCGAACACCCGCGCGCGCTGCTCTGCAGGAATGCCAGGTCCGTTATCCGTGACCTCGAGGACCACCCGTGAGAGGCCCTCGTCGAAGCGCGTGCTCACATTGACCGCAGCCGTCTCCCCAGGGCCGCCGCCGTTGCCCGAGGAGACCGCGGCGACTGCGTTGTCGAGCAGGTTTATGAGGGCCCGTTTGACGGCCTCCCGATGCATCATCACTCGCGGCAGTCTTGCGGCCGGCTCGAAGCGAATATCGATATCGGGGCGAGCCTGCCGGTAAAGCGGCATCGTCTCCTCCACGAGCTGGTTGAGCTCGTGCGCAGCCTTGGGTCCCTCCGAGCGCCTGGCGAACTGGGAGAACTCGTTCACCAGGGTCTTCAGCGTATCGACCTGCTGAACGATCGTCCCCACGCACTCGCCGAGGACCTCCGCATCGGCGCCGGCCAGCTGGCTGCTGAGCCGCCTGCCCAGACGCTGGGCCGAGAGCTGGATCGGTGTGAGCGGGTTCTTTATTTCGTGGGCGATACGGCGGGCGACCTCACGCCAGGCCTCCATACGCTGCACCTCGACTATCTGCGAGACGTTCTCGAAGAACAGGACCGAGCCGGCCGCCACACCCGAGGCGCGCGTCAAACGGGTGGCCGTCACCTGCAGGGTACGCCCCTCCTCCTCGCGCTCCACGTTCAGACGTGACCCCGAAGGCGCGCCGCCGCTGGCGAGGTCGCCGAGCAGGGCCGCCACCTCCGAGAATCCCGCGGTCTCGAACACCTCGACCGCCGGCTGCCCCTCGACGTTGCCCTCGCTCAGCCCGAGCAAGGAGACGGCGGCCGGATTCACCGTGCCGATCACCAGGTCGTTGTCCACAGAGATCACGCCGGCATCTATGTTGGCCAACACGTTCTCGATGTAGCTACGCCGCTCGTCGAGGTCTTCGTGAGAGTGCTTCAGCTGGGCGGTCATCGAGTTGAAGCTGCTCACCAGCGTACCGATCTCGTCGCCGCCGCTCTCGCCGATTTCAACCTCCCAGTTGCCGCCGGCAACCTCACCGGTTGCAGCCGCCAGGCGGACGATGGGCTCGGTGATGCCGCGCGCGAGATACATACCCAGCCAGGCCGCCGAGAAGACCACCACCACCGAGGCAAGTGCGAGAGTGATCGCGTAGAGGTTTTTGAACGGCTGCTTGCTCAGCTTCAGCTGACGGAAATCGCGGAAGGAGACCAGGATCTCTTCGCTCCAGCGCCGCGCACTGCGTTCGATGAGGAAGTCTACGATGACTGCGCCCATGACAGTCTCACCGTCGGCCGCGAAGAACGGGGCGCTGCCGCGGATGAGATCGCCCTCGCCCAGGCTCTCCACCTTGGTGCCCTGCTCTCCGGCCTTGGCCTTCGCGAGCAGATCCGGGTCGGCGAAGACCGTCACCCCGGTCGGTGTGGATTCGTTGAACTCGGCAAGGATCTGTTTGCCGTCGGCAAGAACCACCTGCACGGTGCCGAGCCCGTATGCGGCCTGATGCCCGGCAACGAGCTCACGCAGGCGCTCGTTGCCATCGGCGCTGGCAAGCCCCCGCGCCGATATCTCGCCGGCCAGGGCGCGAGCGTGAGCGAGCGCATCGTCGGCCGATTCACGGTAATACGTACGCGCGAGTTGCCACGCTCCCTGCAGAGACTCCTCCACCTCGCTACTCAGCCAGTCGTCGATATTGCTGGTAACGAACTGGTAGGAAACCACAAGCATCACGCTGGCCGGCACCAGTGCGATGGTCACGAAGGCCGCCACCAGGCGGCTCCTGAGTTGGCTTCCCGGCACCCTGCGCCGTCGCTCTATGAAGAGCTTGAAGAGGTTGCGCAACACCAGGAACATCATCACCAGCAACAGGACGATATTCAGGTTGACGAGAAGGAAGGAGAACACGTTGCCGACCGCGCCGCGGCTGGTCGGGCTGCGGATCTCCCAGGCCGCGAACGCGACCACCGCCAGACCGGCGGCCAGGATTATGATCGTCTCGCGGCGGCGACGGCTGCTCTCCTCGGGCGGCCTCTCCCTCACCGGCTTGGGCAACGGTACACTCACGACAGCCTACTCGAACAGGGCGCCCTGCTCACGGCGCCCCGTGGCGCCGAAGTGCTCGTAGGCGCGGGTGGTGGCGGTGCGACCGCGCGGTGTCTTCTGGATGAAGCCCGCGCGTATCAAGTACGGCTCGTATACCTCCTCGAGCGTGCCGGCGTCCTCGCCGACAGCGGCGGCAAGCGTATCGATGCCGACGGGACCACCGTCGAACTTGTCGATGATGGCCAGCATCAAACGCCTATCCATCGTATCGAAGCCGCCCTCATCGACACCGAGGCTGTCGAGCGCGCTCAGCGCCACCTCCGAGGTGACCTCCCCGTCGGCCTTTACCGCGGCGTAGTCGCGCAGCCAACGAAGCAGCCGGTTGGCGACCCGCGGCGTGCCGCGAGCGCGCGTGGCCACGAGCCGGGCGGCTTCCGGCTGCACGCACACGTCGAGCAAACGAGCCGAGCGCTCGACGATGGCGGCAAGCTCCTCGTCTGCGTAGAAGTCGAGATGAAAGGTATTGCCAAAACGCGAGCGTAAGGGGGCGCTCAGCAGGCCCGAGCGTGTGGTCGCGCCAACGAGGGTGAACCTGGCAAGTTCCAAAGATATGGAGCGTGCCGAGGGGCCCTCGCCGATCACCAGATCGATGCGTCCGTCCTCCATCGCCGGGTAGAGAATCTCCTCTATCGACTTGCCGAGCCGATGAATCTCGTCGATGAAGAGCACGTCGCCACGCTCGAGCGCAGTAAGTATGGCGGCCAGATCTCCGGCCTTTTCGATGACCGGCCCGCTGGTCTGGCGAATGCGGCCGCCCATCTCGTGAGCGATGATGTGGGCAAGCGAGGTCTTGCCGAGCCCTGGGGGACCGATGAGCAGGACGTGGTCGAGCGGCTCGCCGCGCCCGATGGCAGCGCGGATCCCGATACCGAGGTTTTCGCGTACGCGGTCTTGTCCGACGTAGTCGGGAAGCGAGGCCGGGCGCAGCGATATCTCGCTGGCCAGATCCGAGGGCTGCCCCTCGGGTTCGGTGATGGTCGCCGCCTCTTCTTTGCCTTCCCACTCCATGCTCAGGCCAACCTCGCCAACGCCTTCTTGAGCAGATCCTCCAGGCTGTCGTCGCCTCGGGCCCGCACCGCTCGCACCGCCCTGGCGGCGTCCGTCTTCTTATAGCCCAGTGCGAGCAATGCCGAGACCGCATCTTCCTCGCTACTGTCAAGCGGCGGCGGCTTCTCTGCAGCGGCCGCCACCTTGTCCTTGAGCTCGACGATTATGCGCTCGGCCGTCTTGCGCCCGACGCCAGGGACGGTCACCAGGCGGGCCACGTCCTCTCCGGCCACGACCGCCCGCAGCTCCCCGCTGTCGATGCCGGAGAGGATGGAAAGAGCCAAGCGCGGCCCTATGCCGGAAACGCTGCGCAAGAGATTGAAAACACCGCGCTCTGACGACTCGGTAAACCCGAACAGCTCGATGGCGTTCTCGCGAACGTTGGTAACGATACAAAGCGCCACCTTCTCGCCCGGCTCCGGCAGACGGTAGAAGGTATTGAGCGATACGAAGGCCCCGTAGCCGACACCACCAGCATCTATCACGACCAAGCCCGGCGTCTTCTCGAGGAGCACACCTGTCAGCCTGGCTATCATCCGTCTCGGTCTCCACCGGGGGCAAGCCGCCGTTCATCTCCCGTCTCGCGATCCAAGGCGCGAGCCACCTTGGCATCGAAGGACCCGCGCAAAGCGTGGCAGATCGCCGCGGCCAGAGCGTCGGCCTCGTCTTCGGCCGGCTTGCGGGCCAGTCCGACAATACGCACAACTGCCGCCTGCACCTGCTCCTTCTCGGCGCCGCCATAGCCGACCACCGCCTTCTTGATGGTACGCGGCGCGTATTCGCTCACTTCCACTGCCGCCGCCGCGGCCGCCGCCAAGACTACTCCGCGCGCCTCGCCAAGACGGAAGGCGCTCTGCACGTTGCGCGCGAGAAAGGCCTTCTCGAGGCTCACGTGGTCCGGACGGTGGCGCTCGAGGATGGTGGCCAGGCCCGAGTAGACGGCGGCCAGGCGCACGGCCAAGACGCCGCGGCCAACCGCCAGGACTCCCGAATCCACCTCTGCGAGCTTGGCACCGTCGCAATCGACAATGCCCCAGCCGGTGCGGACTGTGCCGGGGTCAACTCCTAGTATGCGCAAGCCTTCCTCCCACTCGGCCGCCCACCGCCGCCCGTCCTTCCGGTGGAAGGTCGGAGCACCGCTTGCGCCGTCGCCGTGGCTTCAAGCAGACAGACGGGCGAACTCTTCCTCGTCGATGTCGAAGTTCGCCGCGACCCGCTGAACGTCGTCGTTGTCCTCGAGTGCGTCGAGAAGCCTGAGAGCCTTGGCGGCCTCGCCGCCGCTCAGATGGACGAAGTTCTTGGGCACCAACTCGATGCCGGCACTTTCGATCGCGAGGCCGCCCGCCTCGAGGGCGGCACGCACCTCTTCGAGGCCCTCGACCGGCGTGGTGACGATGAAGAACCCCTCGTCGGCGGCAACGTCCTCGGCA
>PIVZ01000893.1 GCA_003354045.1 bacterium | reverse complement strand
GGCACTCGGCCGGGTGTAGATAGGACGAAGAAAAGGTGTCAGGAAGAATTTCTTGACGCGCTGAGCGGCGGGTGGTAGGTTTCGGGCATGGGCAGAGCGCCGCGCATCACGGAGCCTGGGCTCGTTTATCACGTCTTGAACCGGCGGGTGATGCGTCTGCCGCTGTTCGACAAAGACGAGGACTACCTCGCGTTCGAGCGGGTGCTGGCTGAGTCGCTGGAGAGAGGCGACTCTCCGGACCTTCTGGCGTTCTGTTTGATGCCAAACCACTGGCATCTCGTTGTTCAGGCCGGCCGGGGCACCGACTTATCGACATGGATGCAGTGGGTGACGGTGACGCACACGCACCGTTGGCACGCACACACCCGAACAGCCGGTGAAGGCCCGCTGTATCAGGGGCGGTTCAAGAGCTTCCCGGTGCAGGAGGATGGGCATTTCCTTGCGCTCTGCCGATATGTCGAGGCGAACGCCCGTCGGGCGAAGCTCGTGAAGCGGGCTGAAGCGTGGCGTTGGGGGAGTCTGCGGGTCCGGCGGCAGCGACGCGACTGCCCGTTGGCGCGATGGCTGCGACCGTGGCCGGTGTCCCGCCCGCGCAACTGGCTCGGCGACGTGAACCGGGCGTTGGACAAGGAGGCTGTCGAGCACCTGCGCCAATCGCTTACCCGCGGCGTGCCGTTGGGTGACGACCGCTGGAAGGTCCGCATCGCGAGCCGGCTGGGCCTCGATCTTACCCTTCGCCCTCGTGGCCGCCCACGTAGGGAGCCCAATAATTCTTCCTGACACCTTTTCCTGACCTTTTCCTGATCAAGACCTCACGGGAGATCGCCGAGCAGAGACGGATTGACGCTCTCGACGGCATAGACAACCTGGAGAACAAGGTCAATCCAATCGGGCCGAAACGAGCGCACTTGCTCGACTAACCGTAGGGTGCTGGAAATGGAACGCTACGAAATGCAAGAAGGTCCATATGGACCACGGATGAGCTTGAGAGGTGCGTGGTCTGACGGGCTGCTGTCGGAGTTCGAGCGGGCGCGAGCTGTCGGGCTTGACTTGAATTATGCCCGGGGGTGGAAAAGGTCGGATCTGGCGTTCCTGAAGGAAGTGCCTCGGTTGGAGGAACTCCTGCTGACCGACTGGAATATAAAGGACGTCTCTCCGATCAATGCTCTGCGGGAACTAAGGCGGCTCAAGGTGTTTACCTACTGCAAATCGCAGATCGATTTTTGCGGATTCCCGCGACTCGAAGAGGTTGCGCTGGAGTGGCGTCCGAAAGCAAAGTCGATCTTCGAATGCAAATCGTTGAAAAAGGTGTTCCTTAACCGATGGACCGGCGAGAGCCTTTCGTTGTTCTCGAACCACGGGCAACTTAACGATCTGTCGCTGGCGAGCCCGAGGCTCGAGAGGATCGGCGAGGTCGATTTGCCCAAGCTCGAACGTCTGTCGATTGTCCGTGCCAGAAAGCTCGGCTCGCTTGGGGGAC
>PIVZ01000307.1 GCA_003354045.1 bacterium | reverse complement strand
GGGCTCAGGCCAGTTTCTGCGGAGCGGCCACTGTTTTGAGCGGCAGCGCGAACATGCCTTTCTGCATGAGCTCGATGGGACGCTTGACCCATGGCACCGAGCCCGGCCCGTAGACGTCTCCCGGGCGGACCACGATGGCTTTGAAACGGGGCGGATCGTTCAGTGGAAGAAGCGCGTCCTCGCTTTCGATCTTGGTCTGGCAGTAAGGGTTGCCTTGGCCCTTACGGGGACCGTCCTCGGCCACGTTCTCGGGATAATCGAAGCCGTAGACCATCACGCTGGACAGATGGATGAAGGTGCTCACCCCGACCGCGCGTGCGGCGTGGGCGGCATCGACGGTGCCCTCGACGTTGATCTGGCGGAAAAGGTCCAAGGGGCCGGACTCACGCACGATGGCCGCGGTGTGGACCACCGTGTCGCAGCCCTGCATCCAGTTTTCGAGCACGTCTGGGTCGGAGAGGTCGGCGACGACGGTTTCTGCGCCGAGGTCGCGAGCCCGCGCGGCCGCTTCCGGCGATTGATCCACCCCGCAGGCCCGCATCCCGCGCTCGATCGCGCGCCGCGCAAGGTGAGAGCCGATGAACCCCCCTATCCCCGTTATGAATATGCTGTCTGCCACTTCGCGCCCCCCGCGCAACACCGCACGCCGGCAACCGCGAGCTTACCGGCATGCACGGTATAGTCCACCTAGGGAGGGTGGCGTTCCGCCAGGGGCTGCGGACCCTTGACAACTGCGGCAGTTGGGCTCTAATTTAAAGACTGAATCGCCATGGGCGGGTTTAGCCGCGGGTACCGTCCCGCGGAGGAGCCCGTCCCCTACAACAGCCACCTCAGGGTGGCTGTATGTTTCTGGGCCCGCGATACTCAAGCAGCGACTGCAAGTCTCGCAAGGGTACGAGGCAGTAACGAGCCTCTTTTCGTAGCAGCACCGACGTGTTCTCGCGTTCTGGACTGATGACGGCTGCGAGTTTGTCGCGTTCGCGGAGGAACCGGACGAGGCAAGCAAAGTCACCGTCACTGGCGCTTCACTAGGAAATGGTCATGCCAATTCTCGATGGCGCGAGCCATTCGTATGTGTCGTATTCTTCGAGGTAGCGCGCCTTACTGGGTCAAGAGATGAGGAAGGCGCGTTCTATTAGCCAGAATAGGCCGAGGCCGCAGAGGGCGGCGGAGAGGGTGTCGAGGCCGAGTTGGCGGTCTGTCTCTGGGCGCCAACGGAGCAGGGCCGCACCGGCAAGCCACAGGGCTGCGACTATTCCGAGCTGGCCTATCTCTACTCCGACGTTGAAGCCGAACAGGGCGGGAAGCAGGCGGTCGCTCGGCAATCCGGCTTCCGTCAGGACGCTGGCGAAGGCGAAGCCGTGGATGAGACCGAAGAGGCCCGTCAGGGTGGGTCTTAGCCGCGCGGCGGTTTGTTGGCTGTCCGAGAGCTGCACGTAACACAGTGTGAACAAGGCGAGGCCGCCGAGGGTAAGGGGTGGCAGGCCGATGCCTGTCGCTATCTTCAAGCCGGCCAGGGCGAGTAGGGCCAAGCCGCCGGCAAGGGCTATTGGAAGGCCATTCCCGCTTCGGGCAGCCACGTTCTCGGCGCCTACCAGTGCGATCGTGAAGCCGATGAGCGCTTCGATTACCGGGGCATTCGGTTCGACTGCACCGAGGACGGCCAGGGTCAGGGTAATGCTGTGGCCGAGCGTGAAGCCGGTGACCATGAAGACGACTTCGCGCAAGCGGCGGCAAAGCAGCAGCAGGGCAAGCAGGAAGGCAATGTGATCGTAGCCGATCATGATGTGCTCGATGCCGAGCCGTACGTAGGCGGTGAAGGAGGCGCCGATCGATTCGCCGGGGATGGTGGAGTCTGAGGTGACCACGTGTCGCCGCTGCGCGTCGGTGAACAGATGCTCGACCGGTGGCGTATCGCCCTTGCGAACGCGGGCATAGTGGACGTGAGACGGGGCGACTGCGAAGAAGCCGTCGTTGCCGATCTCGATCGGAGATTCCGCGGGGCACTCGAAGAGCCATTCGGCGCGCAGGAAACCTTCACGCGCCGGTCGTGTCTGTGGACCGGCCGGCGAGTCGCACGGTAACCCTTGGGCCCGTACCGTGACGTTTCTTGCGAGATGGCCGAGAAGAAGATCTTCGAGGCTGGAAGCCACGCCGCCTCCGACGGCCAGCCGTGTGACCTCGATCGACGAGACGCTGAAGGTGGCTCGCAGAGTCGTGCCGCTTACCTGCCACGATGAGAACGATTGGCTTCGCGTGTGTGCGCCGGCGGTCGTAGCGAGCACCGTGCACGTCGCGGCGACGAGAGCGGCGGTTATCAGGCGGGAGGCCGGGTTCATGGCTTGGCACCCGCCAGCAGCGTGATGTCCGCTTCGTAGCGAAGCCAATCCACATAGTCTCGCAACGCCTTCTTGCGAAGGCTGTCGATGTAGGCCTCCTCGATGGCCTCTCTTATGTCTTCGAACGGTTGTGCGGCGGGCGACCGCGAGCCTGCAGCCTGGTTTCCGTTCTCGCGCAGGCGCTTCTCGCGAAACGCCTCGAGCTCCTCTCGTGAAGGTGGCTTGCTGGCGCTCTCGGCAATCACCGAGGCGACGATCGCGCCCGTGATCGCCCGCCTGACGGCGCGGTCGGTATCGACGAGGCCCATATCCACGCCGCGCTGGATGAGCAGCTCTTCTTCGACCAGTCGTCGAAGCACCCGCGATTCATCTTCCGGGGTCAGCGGGTTTCGTTTATCGTTTCGCAGCAGATCGACGGCACGTTCGAGTTCTTCTGTGCGAATCGTCCTGCCGTTTACGACGGCAGCGGCATCCGCCGGCAGGCGCGCGACATTTCCAGCCCCTCCGTCCGTCGTCAGAGATCGCGACGCACCCAGCAAGACGGCGATGACGGCCGCGGTGAGCAGCAACATCCGCGCCCGATGTGCCTGGGGAGGGGCGTAGCGGCTGCTCCCGCCAGTCACTCCGTGGCCTCCGCGGACATCAGCGATATGGATGCCTCGTTCCACAGCTGGTCGAGAGTCGCCCGCAGCGTATTGTCGTGACCGCGCCGGATGTATTCCGCGCGCACCTGCTCGGCCAAAGCAGCGTAGGGCTGCACCTGTCCCTCTTGCGAATCCACGACCTGCAAGAGACGGTAACCGGTCGGCGATTCGAGCGGAGACGAAATCTCGCCCGGTCGCAGGGCCATGGCCGCCTTGGTGAGGGTGGGGCCGAGATGGCGGCTCAATACGTGGGGCGGCAGCATTGCGTCCGGCAGCTCCACGGTGACATCCTCGCCGTCGCCATCGCCAACCGTTGCAAACTTCGCGCCATTCGTGATGGCGGACGCCGCTTCACGCGCCCGTGAGAGCGCTCGACCCGGATCGTCACGCTCGCTGAAGAAAATCTCCCTTACATGGAGGCGGGCCGCCTTCGCGAACAGCTCCAGGTTGGACTCGTAGAAGGCACGCAGTTCGCCCTCCTCGGGCTCCGCGCCAACGGCCCCGGCCATTATGGAATCGATCACGGCCCTGATGATCGCCTTGCGCACCGTCCGGTCGGACTTCACGAGGCCGACCTCCACTCCGCGCTGGACGAGTAGCTCTTCGTCGATGAGGCGGTTCAATACCTCTCGGCGATCCTCCGCGCTGATCTCTCCGCTTCGGGTGTATGAGAGCGAGCCGATCGCTTCGTTCAGGTCGGATACGTGGATCGTTCGACGATTGACGCGCACGAGAGCGTCGGTCGCTGCATCTCGACCGATGGCGCCCGCAGGAACGAACGTGCCTGCGGCTGCGAGCGCCAGCCCCACGGCGGCACCCGCGGCCAGCGCAATACGGCGCCCAGGCCGCCGAGGCGGCGCACTCCGGTTGTCCGCCTCATAGGCGCTAGGTTCCGCGCTACTCTTTGTTCCGGTTCCCATCAGGGTGGTCGAGCTTGCCTATATCGCTTGCCGCCTCGCCGGCTGCAAGCGCAGACCACCTGCGGGTTGAGAAGGAAGGTGCCCATCGTGACATCGGGTCCAGCCGACGGGCTGCCCGGGTTCAAAGTTACGGCGAAAGACGTTAGCTTGCTGTTGCGACTGCGGCTCTCGCGTGGCTACCCACCCGGGAGGAGAACGAACAGGCGGAGGGATAGAGAATCATGTGTCAGGCGACGGTTTATCTGGACGAAGAAGTCATCATGAACGATGTGATGAGCGTCGAGCCGATTCCGGAGGGAGTGCGGCTAACCTCAATGTTCGAGCCTGTGCGCGTGGTCAAGGCCGGCATCCGTGAGATCGACCTGATGAGCCACCGCGTGATGCTCACGCCTCTCGCGGAGAAAGAAGACTGATGGAAGAGCAAGACAAGCTGCGCGTTCTCATTCCGCATTGGATCGAGCACAACGACGAGCACGCCGGCGAGTTTCGCCGCTGGGCCGACAAGGCCGGCTCGGCCGCCGCACAGGTATTAGAGGCCGCCGAGGCGATGGCCCGTGCCAACGAGGCCCTCGCTGCGGCTCTTGGCAAGCTGGGCGGACCGCTCGACCCGCCCGATCATCACCACTGATTTCCGCAGGAGGTGCGCAAGCACACTCCGGCTACCCGGTCTCGCAGCGCCGGATCGCGATGCGATCCGGCGGAGTGTCCTGGCTAGGGCAGCTCTTCGACGGAGATGGCCATGACTTCCGTATAGGTCAGTGTGACGAGATCTCCGACCGCGACTTGGTCGAGGTACTCGGGACGGCGCGGGGTGATCGTTTGCTCACTGCCCTCGGCGTTACGCAACGTGACCGTCTTGGCGTCTTTATCGATGCCGACTATCGTCGCGGTCATCTGCGCCTGCCCGCCGGCGACGACGCCCGGTTTGGCGCCGAGCTTCGTGCGGCCCAGGCCGGTGATGGCCTCGGAAGAAGGCGCGTCCGTGCCTTTACGTTTCACCTCGAAGGTCAGCGATTGGATGTACTCCGCGCGAACGGTATCGCCGACGTCGATCTGGTCGAAGTTTCGTACTTCCTCGCCGGCCACGATCGAGAACTCCACACCGTCGGGTGCGCGCATCGTCACGGTGCGCGTTTCACGATCCACCGCGGTGACCTCGTGGACGACGGATCCGACGGCTTCCTGGACGACCCCCTTCGGAGGCGGTCCCATCGGGGGTTTCGCCGCACACGCGACGATTCCCGTCGCCAGCGCTGCAAGTACAATCCCACGTCCGTATTCCCTGATGTTCATGTGGTCTCCTGTTTGTTCTAGCGGCCTTCGGCAGACGGAAGCTCCAGGCCCAGGACTCGTAACGTTTGGCTGAGTTTCGGTACACTGCGCGGTATGATCGCGAGCGACCCTATGAGTGGCTGGAACCTAGCATGCATATGCGTGCTCGGGAAGTTGGACGGTGTGCCGAGGAGTATACACTTTCTCTCCACCGCCGCGCCTGTCTGACCGCACTACTTGCCCTTGATCTCGATGAACTTGGTCTTGTGCTGACTGCGCTCCAGCTCGTTGGGTTCGAGCCATTGGATCTCCGGCGTGAACTTCAGCCGCTCCTTCATCTGGCCGGAGATCTCGGCCTCCAGCTCCGGGAGCACCGACTTCGCGGTCTCCTGGCCACGTTCGATGCGGAGCTTTAGCGGCGGGACGACCCGCGGCGGCGGCTCATCAAGCGAGATCCGGAACTCACCGGTCACACGCGGGATGAAGCTCGACACGACTGCGTCGATGGCCGCCGGGTAGACGATGACGCCCTTGACCTTGAGCATGTCGTCAACGCGGCCGACTATGCGGTAGCGGAAGCCCGTGTCCCCGCACGGGCACGGAGACATGGTGACCCGGTGGATATCGCCCATCGTCAGGCGCGTCTGGCCGAAGCCCCCGCCGAGCAGTGTGGTGAATACGGCTTCGCCTTCGGCGCCGTCCTCCAGCGGGACCGGCTCGTGGGTGGCGGGATCGACCAGCTCGTATATCGAGAGATCGTCGGCCACCCAGTGCATTCCCTGATACTCCGGGTAGTCGCAGGAGACCCCGAAGCCGCCGCCCAT
>PIVZ01000306.1 GCA_003354045.1 bacterium | reverse complement strand
GGCGGTGATCGATTCCATGATGGAGCGCGAGTGCGGCAGCATAACCTACGTGGTCTCGGATGCCGGCCGCATCGGAGAGGCCAACAACCCCGTCTACTCGGCAGCCAAGGGCGCCGTGGTCGCGCTATCCAAGGCTCTTGCCCGAGAGTTGGGGCAGTACAATATTCGCGTCAACTGCGTGTCACTCTCTGCGATGCGCACTCCCGGCGGCATCAAGTACATGGATCAGATCGCCGAGCGCCTGGGAGTGGAGCGCGCCAAGCTAGAGAAGAAGGTGCTGGCCAATTACTGTATCCGGCGTTTCGGAGAACCCCAGGACGCCGCGAATGCGCTTTGCTTTCTGGCCTCGCCGCTTGCCGCCTGGGTAACCGGCCAGACGCTTAGCGTAAACGGCGGCTACGCGATGGTGTAGGGCGTCGGCAGGAGGAATCAATCACATGGACTACGAAGCGATTCGCTACGAGAAGGCCGATGGGGTTGCAGTCATCACTTTGAACCGCGAGGACAAGCTCAACCCCATCAACGCGCGCATGCGCGACGAGCTCATCGATGTCTTGCGTGACTGCGCCGCCGACGACGAGGTGAGGGCGCTCGTCGTAACCGGCGGCGCCAAGGTGTTCAGCGTCGGGGCCGATCTCAAAGACCCGCCGGTTCCCACGGAACTTTGGGAAAAGCTCTCCCCTAGACGCACCTACAACTACTACCACCTGATCGAAGACCTCGGTAAGCCGGTGATCGCGGCGATTGCCGGCTACTGCCTGGGCGGCGGCCTCGAGCTGGCCTGCACCTGCGACATCCGCATAGCAGGCGAGGGCGCCAAGCTCGGCGATGCCCACTCCAAGGTGGGCGTGATCGGCGGCGGCGGCTCCACTCAGCGCCTGCCGCGCCTGATCGGCATTGCCAAGGCCAAAGAACTCATCTTCTCCGGCGAGGCCATCGGTGCCGCGGAGGCCGAACGGATCGGTTTGGTCAACAGAGTGGTTTCCGACGCGCGCGTGCTCGATGAGGCCCTCGAGCTGGCAAAGCTATACACCGAGCGCCCGCCCATCGTACTCAAGCTGGTCAAGGCCGCCATCAACGATGGCATGCAGATGGAGATGGCCCAGGCTCTCGACTACGAGGCCAAGTGCGCCACCTTGGTCGGCCTCACGGAAGACTACAAGGAAGGGGTGAGTGCCTTCCTCGAGAAACGAAAGCCGGTCTTCAAGGGCCGCTAGCCTGAGGCGAGATGACGGGCGATTGCGGTCAGTAGCAGAGGTTTCACTAATAGTCCGCGCTAAAGCGACGCGAGGGATATGTCATGGAAGATGTCGTAGTGGTAAGCGGCGTACGAACGCCGATCGGAAAATACGGCGGCAGCCTGTGCCGGGTGCCGGTGTACAAGCTGGCCGCCCTGGTTCTCAACGAGGCACTCAGCAGAGCCGGGCTCGAGCCGGACGCCGTCGATGAGGTAGTCGGTGCGCAGTCCTACCAGAACGGCGAGTGCGCAAACGTGGCGCGCATGTCGCTTCTAGAGGCCGGCTGGCCCGACACCGTTCCCGCGGTCACCTTGGACAGGCGCTGTTGTTCGGGACTCGAGGCCGTCCTGGTCGGCGCCATGAAGATCCAGACCGGCAATGCCGAGGTTGTGGTATCGGCCGGCGTGGAGAGCATGAGCCAGGCGGAGTTCTACCTGCCCGGGGACATCAAGTGGGGCATGGAAGGACGCATAGACGACAAGTGGGGAGTCACGCCGCGCGGGCATGGTGCGCTTTCCATGTGGGGTACACCGTTCTTCGACCGCATCCAGCGGGCTCGGGTGATGTCGCAGCCGATCGGGCGCTACGGGGAACTGAACTCGATGATGGCGTGGGCCGAGAACATGGCCCCGCGCCTCGGCATAACCAGGGAAGAGGCCGATGCCTGGGGCTCGCGCAGCCACCAGCGCGCGGTGGCCGCCCAGGCCGACGGCAAGTTCGCCGAGGAGATCGTGCCCGTCACCCTGCCCGGCAAGAAAGGCGAGACGATCTGTTTCGATACCGATGAGGGGCCGCGCGCCGATGCGACTCTGGAGAAACTTTCCAGGCTGAGAACCGTGTACGAGGGAGGAGTGTGCACCGCGGGCAACTCCTCATCGGAAAACGACGGCGCCGCCGCGGTGGTACTGGCTTCCGAGAGCAAGGCCAAGGAGCTTGGGCTCGAGGTGATGGCTTACTTCAAAGCCGGCGCCTACGCGGCTTGCGACCCCATCGAAGGAAGCGACGCCCCGAGCGTCGCCGCCGGCCGCGCCCTGGCCAAGGCAGGCATAACGATCACGGACGTGGACCTGTTCGAGATCCAGGAGGCTTTTGCGGTTCAGGTCTTGAACGATGCCAAGATGATGGGCATCAGCAAGGAAGACCGCGAGGCAAAGCTGAACGTCAACGGCTCCGGAATATCGCTAGGCCACCCGATCGGCGCAACAGGCGTGATGCGCCTGGTCACCCTGCTGCACGAGATGCGAAGACGAGACGCCACCTACGGCCTACAGACCATCTGCGGCGGCGGCGGCCAAGCCATAGCCGGAGTCTTCGAGCGCAGGTGAGGCGAGGCTCCGCGGCGTTATGCCAACGGCTGGGGGGCGACAGAGGGAGAAGCAGTACACCTATCGTATTGCTTTCCCATCCCTTTCTATGGGTTGACCGGCATCTTCCATGCCGCAGACGTGCTGAGTGGCCCCACTCGGCGGTTGCCATGGCGCAGCTCTGCGGTACCGTGTAGCACGATGTATAGGTGCAGCGAAAATGGTGTTGAACATTCGTAACAATGAGACCGAGAAGCTTGCCGAGGTTCTCGCGAAGCTGACCGGTGAGACCAAGATAGAGGCCGTAACCAAGGCCCTGCGCGACCGGATCGTGCGCGTGCGGCGAGAACGTTCGCGGCGGCAGCTTGCCGATGAGCTTGACGAGATAGCTCGGCACTGCGCCGCGTTGCCAGTCCTCGACGAGCGAGCCCATGAGGAGATTCTAGGCTACGACAAGAACGGCATGCCCCGGTCGGTAATCGACTGACCGGCGGGAAGTTCACGGCGTAACCGCTCGCGTAGGCGAGACTCCAATACCCCACCAAGGAGAATCCCATGACAGAACCCACGACTGACTTGGCTGGCAAGACCTGTGTGCCCTGCCGCGGCGGCGTGCCGCCGCTTACGTCCGAAGAGATCGCGCCCCTGTTGGCTCAGCTCGACGGCTGGGAGGTCCTCGAGAATCACCACCTGTCCAAAGGGTACGAGTTCGCCGATTTCCTGACCGCGCTCGACTACGTCAATCGCCTCGGTGCGATTGCCGAACGGGAGGGGCACCACCCCGACATCCTCCTTTCCTGGGGAAGGGTAGTGGTCGATATCTGGACCCACAAGATCGACGGACTTACGGAGAGCGACTTCATCCTCGCCGCCAAGGCCGACAAGGTGGCCTGAACCCGTCCGACGCTGAACTGCGGCAATTCGACGGTCGGGCCATCGCTCGGCCTCGAGCATTTCGACCACGCTGGATTCGACGTCGTGGAGGCGAGGCTCCGCTTCCGGTTGATGCCATCGAAGGCATTGCCGATGCCCGTAAGTAGCTGGAATCATCCGGCTTGCGTGAGTGAAGGTCGTATTCCGCCCTTGCGTGAAGCGCCAGGTGGAGCCATAATGGAGGCGAATTGGAGCCGCTAGGCGGAGCGAGCTAGGAGGCAGTGGGCCGTCGAACCTCCAGAAGGTGAAGAGCGTGAACTTGTCGATCAAGAACGTCCCCGAGCACCTTGTGGATGGCTTGCGCCGCCGGGCCAGCAAACATCACCGTTCCTTGCAGGGTGAACTGATGGCCATAGTCGAGGCGAGTGTCGCTGAAGCCGAGACGCTGACGCCGGCGGCGTTACTCGACCAGTTGGGTTCCCTGGGGCTGCAAACACCCGCCGAGGCGGTGGAGATGACACGTGGCGACCGTGACGACCGTTAAGGTTGTTGACGCGTCGGCTGCATGTGCGCTCGTATTTGGAGAGCCGGCCGCCTCGGACGTGGCCGCGGCGCTGGCCGACGCGCGGTTGGTGGGTCCACAGCTTCTTCCGTTCGAGGTGGCGAACACCTGCTGGAAGAAGATCCGTAAACATCCGGATAAGCGATCTGAACTGATTCGCGCCCACGACCTGTTTCAACGGCTCGACATAGGTAGCGTCGCCATCGATTTTCCTCAGACGGTGATCCTTGCTGAGGAAACGGGGCTTACCGCTTACGATGCGGCCTATCTGTGGATTGCCCGTCGTTTCGAAATCGAGCTCGTAACACTTGATTCACGGCTACAGGCCGCTCTTGTCAGCTGAGCCAGGCCCACGGTCATAGCGGCCGACCGTTGATGTTCGCCTATTCAATTCGGGCGGACGAAGTGCGACAATTGCACTCGTGAACACCGGCGCGAGGACTTCAGCAACGCTACTCGCGGTAGCATCAATTGTGATTCTTCTGGTGGCATCGCCGGCGCACTCGGCGATGTCGAGTGCGGACGCGAAGTGCCGCCGGACGATTGGTGGCGGCACTCTGAAGCTCACCTCTACGATTCTCAAAGAGCAGGCCAAGTGCCACAAGGCGCGGATGCTCGGCAAGGAAGACGCCGGCACCGACTGCAACGACCCCGCCGCGCTTTCTGGCAGATCGATGGACAAGATCGGGAAGTCCGCGCATTCGCTGCAGTCGAGGGCACTGAAGACCTGTGAGGGCGCGAGCGGTGCCGACGATAACGGCTACTGGGTCTGTAATGCGCCGTGCGATCACGTTGCGCTTGGCGACTATAAGATGGTCAGCGACTGTCTCGCGTGCCTCACTGATGACAAAGCGTCGGCTGCGGCCGAGAGCGTCTTGGGGTCTCCCTCTGTGCCGCAAGCGAATACGGATGCCGCCAAGTGCCAGGCATCGCTGGGCAAGGCGCTCGGCAAATATCTCGGCAAGCGGATCAAGCTGCAGCAGAGATGCCAGGGCGATCAGGACAAGGGCAAGATCGACCTCTCGATAGATTGCCGAACATACGACCGGAAGGGTAAGAACGGCAAACTCGAGGCCCAGGCCAATGCCGCCATCGACAAGTGCGCATCCGGTGTGCTCGCGACTCTCGACAGCTGCGGCGCGGACGCGGCGAGTGTCAAAACCTGCCTGCGGACCTCCGTCGAGACCGCCAGCGACGCGCTGATGCGGGCGTCCATGCACCGCACGCCCGACATCGACACGCTCTCCGGCAAGCTCTCATCGCTCGAGTGGCTGCTGTTCGCTCCAAGCGGGTTCAATCCGACGCTCGGCTGCCCCGCCGGGTTTCCGGCCGAGGCCAGTGTGCGCGCGAACCTGCAACTGGCCGCCGCGGCCGGGTTCACGGGCATCGTTACTTCGGCTTCCGACTGCACACTCGACGACATCCCTCGGATCGCGCGAGAAGAGGGATTTCAGGGTGTCATCATGGGTATGTTCATGTTCAACGAGACGCTACGTCTCGAAGAACTTGCCAATGCCGTCGCAACGGCCGGCGAGGTTGACGGTTACGGGATTGGCAACGAAGGCCTGATCGGTTGCGGCGGAGGACTCTACAGTGAGCAAACCCTGCTCGAGACCATGCTCGAGGTGCGCGACTCGACGGGCAAGCCGGTCGCCAGTTCCGAACAGATAGAGGATTACCTGAACGCGGGCGGCTGCCTCGGAGGAGTTCTCATCGACAAGACCGACTGGCTCTTCCCGATCACGCACCCGTTCAACAACGGGATCGGCGATCCCGCGGCTGGCGTCGTCTTCACCGACGATCGCCACACACAGGCCGGCGCCTTGTCCGACAAGGACGTCTTCCACAAGGAAAGCGGCTGGCCGACCGCCGGACACGCCGACGCCACCGAGGTCAAGCAGGAGTCTTACCTGCTCGGACTCAAGGCGACTTCAGTACTATTCGCCTACTTCGAAGTCTTCGACCAGCCGTGGAAGACCGGCTCGGCCTGGGAGCCCCACTGGGGACTGTGGACCTCGGCCGCGGCCG
>PIVZ01000305.1 GCA_003354045.1 bacterium | reverse complement strand
ACGAACCGGCCAAGCCCCAGGTGCGCTCGATACACCGCCGTCCGTCGCGAAAAGCGCGAGATCCCCGGCGCCCGAAAGAGGTTTGACCACTGGTCATAGCCGGCGTCGCGCGCTACCTACAGAGCCACACTTTGAGATCTCGAGGAGCAACAGATGGATCTTTCCTTCAGTGAGGAGCACGCGGCCTTTCGCGAGGAAGTCACGGCGTGGCTCGATGAAAACCTAGAGCAGACCTGGAGCGAGGCGCTGCGCGACGCCGACAACGACGAGCACGCCTTGGTGGAGATTCGCCGCAAGTGGCAGCGCAAGCTCTACGACGGCGGCTATCTCGGCATGAGCTGGCCGAAGGAGTGGGGCGGCCGCGAGCGCTCGAACGTCTTTGATGCCATTCTCGCCGAGGAGCTCTCGCGAGCCGATGCTCCCGCGCACGTAAACGGCCTCGGTCTCGGTCTTTGCGCTCCGGCGCTCATACACCACGGCACCGAGGAGCAGCGGCGACGCTACATCCCGCCCATGCTCACCGGAGAGGAGATCTGGTGCCAGGGCTTCAGCGAACCGGATGCAGGCTCGGACCTTGCTTCTCTGCGCCTCAAGGCCGAGATCGACGGCGATTCCTTCGTGCTAAACGGCCAGAAAACCTGGACGACCTACGGGCCCTATGCCGATTGGATCTTCCTGCTCGCACGCACGGATCCCAAAGATCGCTACGGTGGGATCTCCTTCATCCTTTGCGATCTGAAGACGCCCGGCGTCGAGCTACGGCCATTGCGCCAGATCACCGGCGAGAGCGAGTTCGGCGAGGTCTTTTTCGACGATGCCCGGGTGCCGCGCGAGAACCTGGTCGGCGAGCTGGGCGAAGGATGGCGGATTGCCATGACGGTGCTCGGCTACGAGCGCGGCGCCTCGAGTCTGTCCAATGCCGCCGAGCTTGGTAACGATGTGCGCTGCCTGATGGATACCTGCAAGGAGCTGGGGCTGGACGACAAGGGCACACGCCGCAAGCTTGGCAAGCTGGTGGTCGATTGGCAGGTGCTCTATTCGATCGGCTACCGGACGCTGGCGAACCTCGCCGACGGCAAGGCGCCGGGTGCCGAATCGTCGATCGAGAAGCTGTTCTGGAGCGAGTTCGACCAGCGGCTGCGTGTCGCCGCGCTCGAGATCCTCGGGCCCGGCGGGCAGCTGCTGCGCTCGAACCGCCATGCAAGGCCCGATGTCGATTGGCCGCGTAACTTCATGTGGTCGCGTGCCGAGACGATCTTCTCGGGTTCCTCCGAGATTCAGCGAAACATCTTGTCCAAGCGCGTGCTCGGCCTGCCGCAGAGTTAGTGGCCTAGAGAGTAATGAAATGAGATTCGAGTTATCCGAAGACCAGAAGCTTCTGCGCGATTCGACACAAGACATGTTGGCGCGTGAGTCGCCCACCGCGGTGTCGCGGCAGGTCAGCGAGAGCGATGGCGAGGGCTTTTCGCGCGACCACTGGAAGCAGCTTGGCGAGCTGGGCTACCTCGGCCTCGTCGCGCCCGAGAGTGCCGGCGGGCAGGGCCTCGGCGCCATCGAGCTGGCGGCGGTCTGCGAGGAGATGGGGCGGGTGTGTTTTCCAGGGCCTTATCTCGACGTGGTGCTCGCGGCCAAGGTGCTCGAGGCCGCCGGGGAGCAGGAGACGCTTGCCGCGGTGGTCTCCGGGCAGGCCATCGCCGTACTCGCAACCGCCGACGCCGTATGGCCGGAGCGCGGGGAAGGAGTGAGCTTTACCGACGGCCGCGTCGCCGGGACAAAGTACTTCGTGCCGTTCGGCGCATCGGCCGACAGGCTGTTGGTGACGACTCCGGCTGGTGTCGTGCTGGCCGAAGGGCCGTTCGAAACCGCTCCGATGCCGACGCTCGATGAGGCGGCTCGCTTTGCCGAGGTCTCCTTGGACAACCCCGCGGTGAGTCTTGGCGAGGCCTCCTTGGTTGATGGCGTTGCAGATCTAGCCGCCGTCGGCGCCGCCGCCAAGGCGCTCGGTGTCTGCGAAGCCGCCATGGAGAGAACCGTCGAGTACGCCAAGACCCGTGAGACCTTCGGTCATCCGATCGGCAGCTTCCAGGCGTTGCAGCATCGTATGGCCTCGATGCTCGTGCAGGCTGAATCGAGCCGTTCCACCGTGTACCGGGCCGCATGGGCGCTGGCCGCAGGAGTCCCCGAGGCCACCCTGCTGGCCGCCAGCGCCAAGGCCTACGCAGTCGAGGCGGCCAACAACATCTCGCGCGAGTCCGTTCAGATTCACGGCGGCAACGGCTTTACCTGGGAGTACGACCTGCATCGCTATCTGAAGCTGGCGATGACGCTGGAGCAGCATTACGGGGGCCACGGAGAGGTGTTGGAGAGAGCGCTCGACGCGGCCGCCGAACTATGAGGTAGCCTCTTGGGGCTTTTGACCGGGCGCTGGCGGCTGCCACGTTGCGGCGAGGCATCTCAGCGTCCACGTGTCGCTACCGGCCGCCGTGACCCATGTGGGTCGGCTGTGACTTGCACCTGGGCGTCGTCCCGTGCCTAAGTGCGGGCATCATGAGTGACGGTTTCGAGGGGCTTCCCAAGGATTTTTTCAAGTTCTTCCGCGACCTCGAGAAGAACAACGAGCGCGACTGGTTCCAGACCAACAAGGAGCGCTACAAGAGTAGCGTGCAGGCGCCCTTGCTGGCCTTCATCAAGGCCATGGAGGGCCCGCTTGCCGACGTCTCCGACTGCTTCATTGCCGATCCGCGAGGCAATGGCGGCTCGATGTTCCGCATCTATCGCGACGTTCGCTTCAGCCGCGACAAGCGGCCGTACAAGGAACATGCTGCCTGTCAGTTCCGCCACATGTCCGGCAAGGACGCCCACGCGCCGGGCTTCTACGTGCACCTGGCTCCCGCGGAGGTGATGTTCGGCGGCGGTATCTGGCGGCCGCCTAACCCGGTACTGACCAAGATTCGCGAGGCCATCGTGGATGATCCCGAAGGCTGGAAGAAGATCACCCGCTCGCGCACCTTCAAGAAGCGTTTCACCGGAGTGCGTGGCGACTCCCTCAAGCGGGCGCCGCAAGGCTTCGACCCCGAGCATCCTCTCCTCGAGGACCTCAAGCGCAAGAGCTTCTTCGCCATGCAACAGGTGGACCCAAAGCTCACGCTCACGCCGAAGTTCTTGAAGGAAGTGCGTGGGGCCTTCTCCGCGATGGCTCCGTTCATGGAGTTCCTGACCACGGCCGTCGGCCACTCGTTCTCATTGGACGACTAGAGACGAGCACTCTCAATCGGGAACGGTGACGATGATCTCGCCATCGACGATGCATACCTCGAGGCGGTGGAGCGATTGTCCGGCCGGCGGACCGGCCACGCACTCCCCAGTGTCTATCTCGTATAGCGCACCGTGGGTGGCGCACTGGATGTGGCAGCCATCGGTGGAGAGGAAGCGGTTCTCGACCCAGTCCATCGTCATCGGGATGTGACGGCATTCGTTGCGGTAGGCATAGAAGCGGCCTTCATGGCGGATCACGAAGCCCTCGCGGTGCTCACCGGCAACCGCGAAGGTGAACTTCACGCTCCGCCCGTCTTCGAGCTCGTCGGCCCTGGCCACCGTGATCTCGCGCCCCGGCATCGGTGGACATTAACAGCCACCGCCGGTGGTTTCTAAGTCGGTCGGCATTGGCGTAGAGACCCAGGCACTGCTATCAGGCAGAACTTCTGCGCCCAGGCGCACGCGCCCCACGAACTGTTGCAGGGAGGGATGAAATGGATGTAGCCACTGTCGATGAGCTGCTTACGACCACGCGGTCGGTGAAGAAGCGCCTGGACTTCACGCGACCGGTGGAGCCGGAGGTGATCGAGACCTGCATAGAGATTGCGCTGCAGGCGCCGACGGGATCGAACCGGCAGACCTGGGCCTTCGTCGTCGTCACCGAGGCCGAGAAGAAGCGCCAGCTTGCGGAACTCTACCGCAAGGGTGCCGAGATGTACGCTGCCATGGAACAACCGCAGCTGCCCGCCGACGATCCGCGCACCGGGCAGAGACCGCGGATTCTCGAGTCTTCGATACACCTGCTGATGCACATCGAAGAGTCCCCGGTGTTGCTGATCCCTTGCATAGAGGGACGCTTCGAAGAGCTCCCGCAGTTCGCACAGGCTTCCATGTACGGTTCTATCCTTCCTGCTGCCTGGTCTTTCATGCTGGCGGCGCGGGCCAGAGGCCTGGGGTCGGCCTGGACGACGATGCACCTGATGTTCGAGAAGGAGGCCCGCGAGATACTCGGCATTCCTGATGAGTACACGCAGGCGGCGCTACTGCCGGTCGCCTATTTCACGGGCGAGACGTTCAAGCCGGCAAAGCGCTTACCGGTGGAGCAAGTCACCCATTGGGACACCTGGGGTGCGCCGCGGACGGGCTGAACGCAGGCGGCGAGGCTCTCGGCGTCTGACTGGAGAACCCGTTAGCGGAGGGCCGCCGGTGGCCGTGAAGACTGGCGACGCAAAAGCGGAGATGGGGCCCGGCCGTTGGCTGGATGCCTGTACCGCGGCGCTCGTCATCACCGGCCTGGCGGTGATCGCTGCGACCTTTCGCGATTACGGCATAACCTGGGACGAGGACATCCACTTCACTTACGGGAACCTCGCTCTTGCCTACTTCGAGTCATGGTTCGCGGACACACGCTGTAACGAGTTTCTCAACCTGAAGTACTACGGCCCGCTCTTCGACCTCGTGGCCGCGGTTGTCGTGCGCCTACATCCGACCGAGCCATTCGAGCTGCGCCACATGATGCTGGCGACGATGGGGCTGGCGACCGTAGTTGCTGTGGCTCGCTACGCACGGCTCTTCGCCGACTGGCGCATTGCCGTGGTGGCGCCGGTGGCCCTCATCATGATGCCACGCTTCTACGGGCACTCGTTCAACAATCCCAAGGACATTCCGTTTGCGTGCCTGTTTGCGTGGGCGATGTACGCGATCGTCAAGCTGTTCGCCAACGGTGGCGGCCGCGTGCGCGACGTCACCGCTGCCGCTCTTGCATGCGGCCTGACGCTTGCACTGAGACCGGGCGGTTTCCCCTTGCTCGCGCTTCTGCTTGCGGCCGCGACGTTGTGGGCGATGATGTTTCCCCTTACGGCTCCGGCCGGGCCTTCAAGGGCGAAGGCGCGTGGGCGGCTCGTTGCCACGTCGCTGGCGGTGTTGGCTGGCGCCTGGGCGGTAATGGTGGCGCCGTGGCCGTGGGCCCATCAGGCGGTGATAGCGAATCCGCTCATCGCCATGCGCGAGGCGGCCTCTTTCTCGTTTGCCTACCCGGTACTCTTCGAAGGCGCGGTCACCAAGAGCAACGAACTGCCGTGGTATTACCTGCCCAAGTACCTGCTGATAACCACACCGCTGCCACTGCTGGCGCTGGCGGCCGCCGGGTTGATTGCAGCCGTACGGGTGCAGATGCGGGCGCCGGCCAGCCTCTTTGCACTGGCATGCTTCGTCGTCGAGCTGTGGCTTCTCGTTCCCGTGGCCGCCGCGGTAGTGCTGCGCCCCAACGTCTACGACGGCCTGAGGCATTTCCTGTTCGTCCTTCCCGCCATCGCCGTGGCGGCCGCGATTGGCGTCGCCGCGCTTCTCGATGCCGTAGCCGCACGCTGGCGTCTGGCGGCCGGGTGCGTGCTGGCTGTGGCGCTGCTTGCACCGGTCCCGGCTTTGGTGAGGTTGCACCCCTATCAGGCCACCTTCTTCAATGCCTCGGTGGGCGGGCTTGCCGGTGCTGCGGGAAGATACGAGACCGATTACTGGGTGTCGAGCTACAAGGAAGCGATCGAGTGGGTAAACGAGCAGGCCCGCGTCTCAGGTGAAAAGCTCAATATCCTGGTCGCCTTCAATCGTTTCAGCTACCGCTGCGCGGCCTACTACCTGGGCGATCAGGTCGAGATGGGCCGGGCCTTTGGGCGCATCGCGGAGCGGCGCGTCCCGGCCACCCACGATTACTTCATATCGATGACGCGCTATGGCTTCAGCGAGAACTTCCCCGAC
>PIVZ01000304.1 GCA_003354045.1 bacterium | reverse complement strand
ATGAACGGCTTGGAGAGGCCGTTCTCGCAGACGGGCGATATCTTGTGGGCACGTCCAGGATGGGCGCAAGAACAATATTCCGGCCGGCATTTTCAAATTGGCGGACGCGCACAGAAGATATCGATGAAATGTTCGACATGCTGCTCGAGCACGTCACACGCTGCCGGCTCCCTTCGCCGCTCGCAGTCGGCGAAGAAGGTTGGTTCTACAACTTCGGCGACGCCGAAGGCGTGACCGAGGATGCGTTCGGGGTGTCCGCCTTCATCTCTGAAGGCCGCTGAGCACACATTGACCACAAGCGCCGCGATAAGCTCGTAGCTTGGGCGGCCGGATCTCGGGCTCGAAGAAGGCACGAAAAAAGGGCGGAGACCGCGTGCGGTCTCCGCCCTTTCTCAGTTTGCCAGGCGTTTGGCTGCCCTGCACTTCGGCAGGGCGCTTTCACGGCCTAGTGCTCGTACTTCATATCGAAGTGTTCGTGCATCGCCTCCGCATCGGCCAGAGCCTTCTCATAATCGAAGGCCTTGTTGGTCGGGCTGTTCTCGTTGTGACAGGTCGTGCAATTGTCGGCGCCAGGCTTGGCCAGGAAACCGTACTGCACGAGGTCCGCACTCTTGAACTCCTTGTTCTTGATGTGGTGTTTGTCCTCGGCGTAGTAGTCTCCGCCCGCGCCGTGACAGGACTCACAACCCACGGTCCCCGCGAACTCGTCAGCCTCGGCAGAGCCGTAGCCGCCGGGCTTGCCGTTGCCGGTCGTGTGGCAGCCAAGGCACTTGGCTTCGGTCGAGTAGTCCTTGTCGGGATCGAGGCCAGCGGCCTTCTTCTCCTCGGCCTTGGCTCCGGGCTTCAACGTCTCGAGCGCCTTGCCCATTCCCGTGGCTTCCCACGACGTAAACTGTTTCTTGTGGCACTTCTTGCACAACTTGGTGCCGATGAATGCCGGCTCAGCCGAGGCCGCAGATGCGGTCAGGGTAAGCAGCAATCCCAGGCACAGGAGAGAAAAGAACTGCTTCATGTCAATGATCCTCCTTGCTCGTACTTGTTAGTCAGTTGGTTTTCCGTCGCGTTGGTCGCCCAACTCCGTCGGGCCCGTTCCCGGCCGAGACAGGCTTGGTACCGGAAATTCCATCCGCGCAACGCTCGAGCTGCGCGAGTCCTCCGGCTTTCGGCTGCCCGCAAACTCTTTGCAGGCCCGCGGTATCTTCTTTGATTGACACCCTCTTTCAGCCTCGGCGCCACTCCACGTGGCAACGCCCAGTTATATAGACGAACCACGCGGGCCGATCATCGGCTGTGACACGAATTATTATCTGATAGCTGCGGTTCGCAGCCTGGTCAAAGAGTGCACCGCCGAGGGGGGCCGTTGTGGCTTCAGTAGCTGACGACATCCCCCGATCGACTCGGCGCGCGAGGCCCCCAGCAGTCCCGTAGGTGGCGATTATGCAGCGCATTCTGGCGCATAAAATCTGCTACTACGCGGTTTTAGCGAGGCTGAAGAGATCATACTCGGCGTTTCATGCCTCGACGCTCGATCCTCACGGTGGGGGAGGGTATGTGGTCTGTGGCAAGCGGATGCTACTCCACGCCGAACTGCATTAGCTCGACGGGAAGGCCGTCGAGGTTGTCCAAGGTCCAGGTCTCTACGTGTCCACACCAGAGCATGAAATTGCAGAACCCTGCGCCCATCACCGAGGTTGGACGGTCTAAACCGAAGGACAGGGCCTCATTGAAGTTGAAATACTGAGAGAACGCGGGGGCCCAGCATATGGTGCCCAGTCCAGCGTTGGATGCACCCGATCCGTGAAAATTCTGCTGAGCGCGCAGCGGCTGACGAAGGCGACGGACCCCATCCATCACTGTCGTCGTGGGAGGCCCCAGAGTAAACACGCAGGGGATCGCAGACGACGGGGTCGGTAGACAAATACAGACAAGCAGAGCGACAGCGACAACGAACGTTGCGCGGCGGATTCGCATTTTGGCATCCTCTCCCGAGGCTTCGAAACCTCGGCCGCGGCCGTGGCGTCTGACAAGGGGCAAACTTTCAACTCGGACCGGCCGGTGCGTGTTTGACGCTCCGCCCACGCACTGACACCTTACGCCCTGACACCATGAAAATGACGGGCACGATCAAGTCCAGGGACCGCAGCAACTGCATCGTGGAAGTGGACGTCGTGGGCACCAACGCTTGGGGACACCACACCGCCGGTACCGTGAAGGTCGCCCTTTGACAGGAGAGTAAAGCATGCTGACTTCCATCAAGGACGAGTGTGCCATCGTAGGAATCGGACAGACCGAAATCTCCAAGCTTTCGGGTCGCTCCGAGCTCCAGCTTGCCGCCGAGTGCGTGAAAGCGGCCATCGATGATGCCGGCCTCAAACCGACGGACATCGACGGCATGACGGGATTCACGCTCGACCACGTCGACGAGATCGAAGTCGCACGCACGGTCGGCATCCCGGAGCTCAGGCTACTGAGCCGCATGCCGCACGGTGGCGGCGCCCCGATGAGCCTCGTCCACCAGGCCGTGATGGCCGTGGCAACGGGGATGTGCAAGGCAGTCGTGGGCTACCGAGCGATGAACGGACGCTCGGGGGCGCGTTACAGCTCCGGAGTGGCCGAAGGACCCGAGACCACCGACCGTATTTCGTGGGGTTGGTACATGCCTTACGGGCTCCTCACCCCGGCGTGCTGGGTGGCCATGCACACGATGCGCTACTTGCACGATTACGGCGCAACCTACGACGGCCTTGCCGAGATTGCGGTGACGCAGCGCAAGTTCGCTTCCAAGAATCCGATCGCGCTCTACTACGGGCGCCCCATCACGATGGAGGACTACTTCAACTCTCCCTGGATCGTCGAGCCGCTACGGCTCTACGACTGCTGCGTGGAAACCGACGGAGGCGCGGCCTTCGTGGTCACCAGCGCGGAACGCGCAAAGGACCTCCCGCATCCGCCAGCGCTTATCCGCGGCGCGGCGCAAGGATCGCATTTCGATCAGGAGGTCATGACCAGCTTCTACCGAGAGAACATCACCTACCTGCCCGAGTACGACCTGGTTGCGGATCAGTGCTACGCGCAGAGCGGACTGGGACCCGACGACCTCGACGCGGCGATCATTTACGACGCATTCACTTCGATCATCCTGTTCCAGCTCGAGTCGTTCGGTTTCTGCAAGCGAGGGGAAGCACACGAGTGGGTCCAGGGCGGGACATTGGACCAGGAGGGACGGCTCCCGTGCAACACGCACGGCGGACTGCTCAGTGAGGGATACGTTCACGGGATCAACGGTTTGGCCGAAGCTGTCCGCCTCATTCGCGGCGCCTCGGTAAACCAGCCGAAGAAAAATCTCGATCACGTGCTGGTCACATCGGGCGCGAGCATGCCGACGAGCGCCATAATCCTCGGCAAGTAGGATTGATAGAGGACACGAACGGCACTCGGCTGGCTTTTAGCGCAAAGCGCGACGTAACCGAGCTCGATGCGGGGCGTTGCCGGCCGGGGCCACTCAGGAGACTTGAATGAGCAACAAGGAAGAATCCGATAAGAAGGTCGCCGCGAGTGAGGCTGCGCCGCCGGCGGCGCAACGCATGCGTCCGGTCGTCGCCCACGACAACCAGGCGTGGTGGGACCGAATCAATGAAGGCGAATTGCCCATTCAACGCTGCAAGGAGTGCGGCACGCTGCGCCACCCGCCGCGGCCGATGTGCTGGAAATGCCAATCGCTCGAGTGGGAGCTCATAGACTCGAGCGGGAAGGGAACCGTCTACAGCTACGTGGTCGTGCACAAGCCGCCGTTCCCCGGCTACGAGTACCCGTTGCTAGTGGCCATAGTCGAGCTCGAGGAGGGAACGCGGATCGTTTCCAATCTCGCCGGCATCGAGCCCGAGGATGTCAAGATCGGCATGGCGGTGCAGGTGAGCATCGAAGACGTGGACGAAACACTGAAGCTGCCGCTCTTCCGTCCGGCAAGCTAGCGATCGACCGTTGTATTTCGATTTCACCGTGAAGATCGTCCTGCGCGCAGGAGAGTAAAGCATGCCAACTTCCATCAAGGACGAATGTGCCATCGTAGGCATCGGACAGACCGAGTTCTCCAAGTCTTCGGGCCGCTCGGAGCTCCAGCTCACTCTCGAGTGCGTGAAAGCGGCCATCGAAGAGGCCGGGCTCGAGCTCTCGGACATCGATGGCATGGTGACGCTCACGATCGACGGGAGCGACGAGATTGCAGTAGCGCGTGGGCTCGGCACTCGAGAACTCAAGTTCTTCTCCCGCATTCCGCACGGTATCGGCGGCGCGACCAGCCTCGTCCACCAGGCCGTGATGGCGGTCACGACCGGCACGTGCAAAGCCGTCGTCGGCTACCGCGCGCTGAACGGTCGCTCGGGGATTCAAATGAGTGCCAGCGCGGCGGGCGGCCCGCTGTCTACCGATCAGGTTCACTGGGGTTGGTACACGCCTTACGGATTGCTGACTCCGGCAAGCTGGGTGGCCATGAACACGCAACGCTACATGCACGAGTACGGAGCGACGAAGGAGTCTCTCGCCGAGATTGCGGTGACCACTCGCGGGCACGCCGTCAATAATCCCGACGCTCTCTTCTACAACCAGCCCATCACCGCCGATGACTACGACAACTCGCCTTGGATCGTCGAGCCCTTCCAGCTCTACGACTGCTGCATGGAAGCCGACGGCGGCTGCGCCTTCGTGGTCACCAGCACGGAGCGCGCAAAGGACCTCCCGCACCCGCCCGCGGTCATCCGCGGCGTGGCGCAAGGATCCGCCTATGACCAAGAGGTCATGACCAGCTTCTATCGAAAGGACATCACCTGCATGCCTGAGTACGACCTCGTCGCCGACCAGTGCTACGAGCAGAGCGGTCTGGGCCCCGAGGACATCGATGCGGCGGTGCTCTACGACGCATTCACCTCGATCGTACTCTTCCAGCTCGAATCGTTCCGCTTCTGCAAACGCGGCGAGGCGCACGAGTTCGTCAAGGGAGGGACTCTGGGCCTCGACGGGCGGCTGCCTTGCAACACCAACGGCGGCCAGCTCAGCGAGGCGCATCTTCAGGGAATCAACGGGATAACCGAAGGCGTTCGTCTCATCCGCGGCACCTCGGTCAACCAGCCGAAGAAGAGCGACCACGCGCTTGTCACCTCGGGCGTGGGGGTTCCGACCAGCGCCATGATCCTCGGCAAGTTGAACTGAGCCAACGGCTGAATTCGCACTGATTCGGCGCGGAAGGTTTTTCTCCGGACTCGGCCGACCATCTCGATCGGACGCCGGGCTCAGGCACTACTGCGGCGAAACTTCGGCAGGGTAACCTCGTCGGTCACGGCATCGAAGATCACTTCCACAGGCATGTCGAAAGCGAGCTCCTCCGGCGCACAGTCGACCACTTCGCTCAGAACACGAACGCCCTCGTCCATTTCGACCACGACCGAAGCGTGCGGTAGCGAGTCCATGAAAGTCGGATGCAGTGGCACCGCCATCACTGTCCACGTGAAGACCTTGCCGCACCCGCTCGACCGGGCCCATTCCCAGCTCAGCGAGCCACACTCGGCGCACATGTCGCGCGGCATGTGCCGCCACGCGGCGCAATCGTTGCAGCGCTGGAAGCGAAGCTCCCCTTCTTTGCAGAAACCGTAGAACTCTCCGGTCATCCCTTCCAATACGGGAAGCGGCTTGGTGTATTCCGAGCCCTTGTCACTCATGTCGTCAACTCCAGATCCTCAAGCCTACAATCTAATTGCGAAGGATGGCTACGCTGCCATCGCCGAAATCTATTTAACCCTGTGGCAAACCGCAAGCAGCACGAATAATCCAAAATCTCCGATTTCGGAGCTTGGCAGCCTCAAAAATTTAAAATCAAAGGCTCAACAGGCTTGCAAAGCTTTACGAGGTTATGCTCGGGTCTTCCCTATTGGTCGCCCCAGAGCCTATTTATGGCAAGGGGTATTCGAGTGGCAAGCGAACCGGCCCGATCGTCATCACCTGCCGCCGCGAGCAGGACGGCGGCCA
>PIVZ01000892.1 GCA_003354045.1 bacterium | reverse complement strand
GCTTCATTTGGTCAACCCGGTGCCCGTGATGATGCTCGTCGAGGTGGTGCGGGCCCTGATGAGCGACGACTCCGTGATCGCCGCGACGCACGATTTCGTGCGTTCGCTGGGCAAGGAGCCCGTGGCCTGCAAGGACAACTCGGGCTTCATCGTCAACCGGCTCCTGGTGCCCTACATGCTCGACGCCATTCGCGCTCTCGAGGAGGCGTCGGCACGATCGAGGACATGGGCCGCCCCGCGGGGACCCCTGCCTGTGCCGTGGGACCGCCTGGACAAGGCGCAGGCGATGTTGTATGCTCATGGGGCCAACTATTTCTCAAAAGGAGAACACCATGTCAAAGGCTCCGTCGAAGAGACCCAGAAAACCGGACAAGCGCAACCAGGTCCGCGTTCCTCTGAGGAACCGCCTGCGCGCCAGCAACGACCTCGGAGGCTTCGTCAAGCACCACGGCCGTCAGGGCTGCGACGCCGTCGAGAAGCGTTGCCAGAACGTGCTGCAACCCGGCGAGGCCCGCGCCGACTTCTACACCCCCCTGGAGCTCGGCTGGCGTCTGGTCGGGGAGAGCTTGCGGGATCTCCAGGAGGCGAGCCGCGTCCTGAGCGATCTGGAGTGCCGGTACGCGAAGTGCTACGAGCCGGGTCCGACGGGGGAAAAGGAGCTTCTGGGCACCGCGGCCCTCTACGCCACCCTCGTCACGACGGCCGCCGTCGGCCGCAACGTCTATTCCGCCGCGGGGACGCCGGCGATGTGGCCCCTGGGTCGCGTCTCCCGTACGCCGGAGCTGCTCAACTTCCAGGCTACCGAGGGCCTGGCGTGGATCCGTAGGCACGAGCAGGACTTTGAGCCGAGCCTGCCGGGCTTGCGCTGCCTGAAGCCGGCGAGGATCGCGGCGGAGATTGAGGAGTCGCTGAACGTCTTCGTCAGCAACCGTGAAGAGCACACCGTCCTCGACTGGCATCTGATGAGCGCCCGGGTTCGCGTCCACAAGGCCGGCGAGGCCTTCGACGCCGACTACCTCGCGGTCACCGACATCGCCAAGGCGATCTGCCGTCTAGGAGGCGACGCGGAGGTGGTCGCGAAGTTCGCACCGGCGTCGTTGCGCAAGGTCCACGAGACCCGCAGGCGCCGGCAGCAGGAGCTGGAGGTCAGGGAGCAACAGCCGGCTGCCGGCCCTGTGCCGGCCCCACCTCGCTTGTGGTAGACTTCGTCCGACAAGGAAGCGTGACCATGACTGCACTGACCATCGAGTTCCCCGATACCATCTTCGCCACTCTGCGACGTTCTCCCAGAGAGGTCTCCGGCGAAGTCCGCCTGGCAGCGGCGGTCGACTGGTACCGAAGAGGTGTCGTCTCTCAGGGCCGGGCCGCGGAGATCGCCGGCATGGCCCGGGGCGATTTCATCGATGAGTTGGCAGCACGTCAGGTCGAGGTCGTCCAGGTCGACTTTGCCGGCCTCGACGAAGAGCTCCGCCTTGTCTAGGCCGGCCGC
>PIVZ01000891.1 GCA_003354045.1 bacterium | reverse complement strand
GGGTAAGGCGCAGATCAATTCGATGGGCGAAGTCTACCTGGCCGGCTCCACGAGCTCGAGCGACTTTCCGACCACGGCCGGCGCGTACGACACTACCCATAACGGAAGCTCGGATCTGTTCGTGTTGCGATTGGGAAGCGTCACTGAGCCGGGGCCCACGCCTTTTTGCTGTGACTGTCCGGGGCCCGTGGAGCCGTTCGGTTATATGTGCTTCGAGGCCTGGACCGCGGAAGAATGCGAAGCGAACGAGTGCGCTCCAATGCTGGACTACACGTGCGATTCGCAGAGCGGTGGCTGTGTCGAATGCTTCGAGCCTGCGGAATGTAACGATGGCGACGTGTGTACGGACGACGACTGCGTTGCGGGCGCCTGCGAGCATACTTCCAACGCAGCGACGTGCGATGATGGCGATAGCTGTACGACGAACGATATCTGTAGTGGCGGGGTGTGCGGCGGGCCACCGCTGGACTGCGATGACAAGGATGTGTGCACGGACGATACATGCAACCCGGCAACCGGCTGCGTGAACCAGGCGAACAGTGCCTCGTGTGAGGACGGCAATCCATGCACGGAAGGCGACACGTGCAGCGACGGGGCTTGCTTCGGCGGAGGGGCGGTGAGTTGCGACGACGAGAACGTGTGCACGGACGACACCTGCGAGTCGGCGCGCGGTTGCGTGTTTACGCCGAATACGGATCTGTGCGACGACGGTGATCAGTGTACACAGACTGATAGCTGTCTCGATGGTATCTGCGAGGGGGCGAATCCTGTCGAGTGTACGGCGAGCGACCAGTGCCACGACGCCGGCACATGCGACGCCGATACCGGCGAGTGCTCCGACCCGGCAAAGACTAACGGCGCCCTCTGCGACGACGGGGTAGGCACCACCTTCAACGATGAGTGCGCGGACGGCGTGTGCGTGGGTGTAACGACGACCAGCACCAGCACGACGACGACCACGACGACTAGCACTACGACGACCAGCACCACAACGAGCAGCACTACAACGAGCACTACGACGTCAACATCAACATCGACCTCGACCTCGACGAGTAGCACGACAACCACGACCCTCACGGTGTGCGGCGACGGCGTTCCAGAAGGGATAGAGGACTGCGATGATGGCAACACGGCCGACGGCGACTGCTGCTCGTCGACCTGTACGCTGGATATCCAGGGTACACCGTGCCCGGACGGCGTCTTTTGCAACGGCGATGAGACCTGTGACGGCGAAGGCACCTGCAATGCCGGCACGCCGGAGGATTGCTCGAGCCTCGACGGCGATTGTGCAGAGGGCCTTTGCGACGTAGAGCTCGACGAGTGCGTGACCGATCCGCTCAACGAGGGGCAGTCCTGTACCGATGCCGCCGAGTGCACGGTGGCAGGGACCGGAGTCTGCGCGGCCGGCGAATGCGTCGGCCAGGCGACGGCATTATCGCCCTCGTGTCGCTGGATCGTCGTTGCCGGAGCAGCGGGAGAGACTGTGCGC
>PIVZ01000303.1 GCA_003354045.1 bacterium | reverse complement strand
ATGGCGGCGGGTGTGCCGGTGATCGCCACCCGGGTGGGCGGTACGCCGGAGGTCGTCGAGGATGGCGGTTGTGGCTTTCTCGTCGATGCGGGCGATGTGAAGGCGCTGTGTGAGGCGAGTTTGAAGATTGCTGAGGACGAGAACCTGGGCCGGCGATTGGGGAGTCGAGGAGCCGAGCTTGCCGCCGAGCGCTTCTCCCTGCGTGCGATGGTAGATGCCACCGAGGCGCTCTACTCGGAGATGCTGGAAGGGTAGCGAGACAGAGTCCATGATTCCTTTTGTCAGCATCGTGATTCCCATGCGCAATGAGAGGGACTGGATCGAGCGCTGCCTGGGCTCGGTGCTGGCACAGGAGTATCCGGCCGACCGCATGGAGGTGATCGTCGCTGACGGAATGTCGGACGACGGCTCGCGCGAGCTTCTCGATCGCATGGCTGCCGAGGAGCCGCGCCTCAGGGTGATAGACAATCCGCACGGGATAGTTCCCGGCGGGCTCAATCTCGCCATAGAGGCCTCCCGGGGGGAGATCATTGCGAGGGTCGATGCGCACACGGTCCTCGAGCCGGACTACCTCGAGGTGGGGGTAGAGATTCTCGAGAGGATGTCGGCGCAGAACGTGGGCGGCCCCATGGTGTGCAGAGGAGGCGGCCAGGTGGGCCACGCGATCGCCAAGGCGATGAGGTCGCGATTCGGGATCGGCGCGTATTTCCATTTCGCGCGAGAAGAGGCCGAATGCGACACGGTTTACATGGGCATGTGGCCGCGCGAGGTTTTTGCGGAGGCTGGCCTGTTCGATGAAGAGCTGGTGCGCAACCAAGACGACGAGCTCAGCTACCGGATACGCAAGGCCGGCGGCCGCATAATCGTCTCGCCGAAGATGCGCTCGCTTTATCAAAACCGTGAGTCCTTCAGCGCCCTGGCGCGGCAGTTCTATCAATACGGCCTGTGGAAGGTGCGCGTCTTGCAGAAGCATCCGCGGCAGATGAGCGTGCGGCATTTCATCCCACCGGCTTTTCAACTGGCCATGATCGTGTTGGTGCTGCTCGGCCCTTCGCGGCCGCTTCTCGGTTTGCTTGCAGCAGGACTGCTTGCCTACCTGGCGATCAGCTTCGCCATCGCGTTTCGCCAGAGCGAGCCATTGGGCGTCCGCATGCGAATGTGGCTGGCATTCGTTGTAATCCATCACGCGTGGGCCTTCGGCTTCCTGGTCGGGGCGGTTCGCTTCGCACCTCTGTGGTTGCGGCGCGAGAGCGACCCGCGCAGGCTGTCGAACACTGTTTCCCAGGCAGCTTGACCGAGCGGTGAGGATGAAAGGGAAAGAGAGCGAGGGGCAATGGGCAAGAATCTGAAACTGTCGGTACTGGTTCCCGTGTTCAACGAAATCGAGACGATTCGCGAGGTCATAGACCGTGTCCGCGGCGTACCGATCGACACGCAGCTCATCCTCGTCGATGACTGCTCGATCGACGGCACGCGCGATCTGTTGCGCGAACTGGCGGAGAGCGAGGATGACTTGACGATTCTCTTCCATGAGGTCAATCGCGGAAAAGGCGCGGCGATCAGGACTGCTCTGGCAGCCGCCACCGGCGACGTGACTATCGTCCAGGACGCAGACATGGAGTACGACCCCGTCGAGTACCCGAAACTGCTGGCGCCACTGGAGCAAGGCGTTGCCGACGTCGTCTACGGCTCGCGCTTCCTGGGTGGACCGCATCGCGTCCTGTTCTTCTGGCACCAGCTCGGCAATCAGTTCCTCACTTTGCTTTCCAACATTCTCACGAACCTCAACCTTACCGACATGGAGACGGGCTATAAGGTGTTCAGAACGGACCTGCTCAAGCGTATGCGGCTGACGACCGACCGGTTCGGCTTCGAGCCGGAGGTGACCGCGAGAGTGTCGCAGATGCGATGCCGTATATACGAGGTGCCGATCTCGTACTGGGGGCGCGACTACGACGCCGGTAAGAAGATCACCTGGAGGGATGGCGTGGCGGCGCTGTGGTTCATTCTCAAATTCAACATCCTCGATCGCTCACCCAGACCGGCGTCCGCGCCCGAGCCGGCGGCCTGGGAAGGAAGCGTATTTACCGAGAAGACAGACGGGGGGGCGTCCTAAGGCATGTATCTGGTAACCGGTGGAGCGGGCTTCATAGGCTCGAATATAGTGACCGAGTTGGTGAAGCGGGGAGAGTCGGTGCGCGTGCTCGACGACTTTTCCAACGGGCTGGCCGCCAATCTGGACGGTGTTCGCGAAGTAGTCGAGGTCGTCGAAGGCGACATACGCGATATGGAGACGGTGGTACTCGCCACCCGCGGAGTCGATTACGTGCTCCATCTGGCCGCTCTCGGCTCGGTGCCACGCTCGATAGAGGATCCGGTCACTAGCAACGAGGTGAACGTAACGGGAACATTGAACGTGCTGGTCGCCGCGCGGGATGCCGGTGTGCAGCGCGTGGTCTATTCCTCGTCGTCTTCGGTGTACGGTGACAATCCGACTCTGCCGAAACACGAGGAGTTACCGACCGCGCCGATCTCGCCCTACGCGACCAGCAAGCTGGCCGGCGAAAGCTACACGCGGGTGTTTGCCCGCGTCTATGGTCTCGAAACCGTCGCTCTGCGTTACTTCAACGTGTTCGGGCCGCGCCAGCGGCCGGATTCCGCGTACGCGGCCGTGATACCCAAATTCATGAGATGGGCCGCGGCCGGTCAGCCGCTCGTCATCTACGGCGACGGCATGCAGTCGCGAGACTTCACCTACGTGGACAACGTCGTCGGTGCCAATCTGCTGGCGGCGAAGGCTCCGTCGGTTTCCGGACGCGTATTCAATATTGCCTGCGCCGAGACTTGCTCGCTGCTCGACATCGTCGCTGCGCTCGAAAAGGTGCTCGGCCGTAGCCTCGAGCGTGAGCATACAGACCCCCGTCCGGGTGATGTCAGGGACAGTATGGCCGACATAGGGGCCGCCAGGGAAGGCCTCGGCTACAAGGTGTCCGTCTCGTTCGCCGAAGGCCTGGAGCGCACCTGTAGGGCCTTCAGTAGCAAGCTTTGACTTGCTTGCGGGCGGTCCTTACGCTCTCGCCCAGCGAAGTCTCGGACGGAGCGTAAAGGATGCTATCCATACTGGTTTCAGCGGTGGCGGCGACCCATCAAATGACCGCTTGGGAGAGCTTCGCCGCCATCATCACCAAGCCGGACAACATGCCGGTGGCCGGCGCGCTGGCCGCCGTCCTCATCGCCAGCTGGGTGGCTCTGCGTCAGGGTGTTCGCAACGACCGTCTCATCAAAGAGGGGCGCAGGGACGAGATACTCACCAGGATGCGGGAGCCCTGAGGCAGGGAACAAGTCGTGATAGATCTCCGCGCGCCGAGATAGGACGAGGCGGAGCGGGTAAGGGGGTAGGGTGCCTTTCAAGATAATCGCCGAGAATTGCTCGGGCTGTGCCGCGTGCGAGCGCCGCTGTCCGACCGGAGCGATAAGCGGCTGCAAAGGCGGGGCATTCTACGTCGAGCCTTCCTTTTGTATCGACTGTGCTGCTTGCGGCGTAATCTGCCCCGGCGGTGCGATCATCGATGCCTTCGGCAATCGGACCAGGGTGCTCAAGAAGGCCCAGCGCCCGGTTGCCGTCATACATCCCGGAAACTGCAACGGCTGCGGTGTGTGCGTCAACGTATGCCCGTTCGATGCCGTCCACCTGTCGCCCACCAACGGCGGGCCGCAGTTCCTCGGTTTGGCCGAAGTGACCGGTGGCAGGTGCGTCGGATGTGCGCTGTGCGAGGACGTGTGCGGTTGGGAGGGCGTGTCGGTCATGGCCAACGAGGAAAAGGCCGAGTTCCTCGACTCGATCGGATACGCCGAAGAGCTGGCCACGGGCGCCTGACCCGGGTCGACCACCAGTAGGGTCCCGTTTCTGACCAAACTCCTTCGCCTGCCGACTGTTTCGCGGCCTTACGGTGCGCACGTCGTGTTGCCCGCACCGGGAGACCCGAAATCGCCGTCGCCAAGCGGCGTCTCTGACAGACACCAGGCGGAGACGTCGTCGTTGGCGACAGAGTCTGAGAACGCCGGGTCGAGCTGTGCGGAGCGGCCGGCTGACAAAGGCCAGGAGCCTCCGTAGGCGATCCTGTCCAGCTCTACTCCATCGAGTTCGAGGATGATTTCGTCGCCGCTGTTGGCCAGCTTGATGGAGGCTCCGTAGACGTAGTCCACGCTGCCTGCTGCCGCCGTCGGCGACCGGCCGAAGAGCAGATAATCTCCCGGGGCGAGCGGCAGCGCTCCCTCTACCATGAGCGAATCGGTTCCGCCGTCACGTACCCACAGGCCGTCGAGGTCCAAGGGGAGCGTACCTGCGTTCCACACCTCGAAGTACTCGCCAGTCGAGTCGGACTGGGCATCGGGGTTGCTCATGAACTCGGTGATCACGAGGCGCGGTGGGCCGGGGAGGGTAGATGACGTTGTAGTGGTACTGGTCGTCGTGCTGACCACCGCAATTGTGGTCGATGTGGTGATCGTCGTCGAAGTGGTGGTGGTCGTACTCGTCGTTGTCGTAGTCGATGTAGTCGATGTAGTCGATGTGGTGGACGTAGTCGTCGTGGTGGTGCTCGAAGTGCTGGTAGAGGAAGGCGATGGCGTCTCGAAGCAGGTGTCGAATGAATTCCCCGGCAGACCGGCGAACTCGAAGGCGAGATTGTCCGGGTGCTGTGAGTCGAGAAGCTCACGGACATCGCCGACGGTGGCGACGAGGCCGGTGATCGCCGCGCAGTGGGCCGCACGTACGGCACAGTCGGCGCTGTTTCCCCCGAAAGCCTCGCCAGCGACGAACGCCGCGCAGGGCTCGGGCAGCCACGGTGGGATGTCCTCGCCGCAACGCCGGCGGATGTGGCGCCGCGCTGCCCGGTCGATACGGTCGAGGCCCTGTCCCCTGGTGCGCAGCGTGCGGCACGGTCTCTCGGCCGCTGTGCGCCCGGTCGGTTCGAGCAGTGCCAGTGTGCAGGCGGCGAGTTGCCTGAGATCGGCGTGCGCGACGTGCATGCGGGTTTCCAGGAGTGCGTTGGCGCAGCGTTGTTCCGTGTTGCGATCATAGGCCAGCGCGCGCTGCGCTGAGGTAGAAAGGATCGCTGTCAGGACAGCGACGGTGAGGGCAAAGGCGAGCGCTGCCGGCTGGCTGCTGGTGTTCGTGTTGAGCATGGGACTTCCTCCGTTGTTGTCGATGCCGGCCAGGAGCCGGCGGCGGCCGTCTCCTGCACCCTCGACTGCGGTGCAAGGTGCGCGGCCGCCCGCACGATGATGTCATCGCAAAGACGGCAGCTTCTGCTCAACGACAGAGGTTGAATAGATGGTTTGTTCGAGAGGGCCGGCCAGAGCCGGTGGGGCGCAATGCCCCGCTGGGGTCAGAGAACCTTGTTCAGGGGGTATTCGACTATTCCCTCGGCACCCGCGGCGACCAGGCGCGGGATGAGGTCGCGCACGATGGCCTCTTCGATGACGCTTTCCACCGACACCCATCCCTCTTCGTAGAGATTGGCGAGGGTGGGCGCGGTCAGGCTCGGCAGTAGCCCGATGACGGCATCCACGTTGTCGCGCCGCACGTTCATCTTGAGCCCCACCTGTGCCTCGGCTCGTAGCGCCCCCTTCATCAGCAGGGAAACCTGCTCGATCTTGGCCCGCTTTTCGCCGTCCTCGAGCGCGCTTCGATTGGCGATGAGCTGCGGGTTCGACTCCATCAGATCTTCGATGATCTCGAGTCCGTTGGCCCGCAACGTGCTGCCGGTCTCGGTAACCTCGACAATGGCGTCGCACATTCCCGCCGCGACCTTTGCCTCGGTGGCTCCCCAGGAGAACTCGACCGAGACCTCGACGCCGAGCTTGTCAAAGTAGCGCTTCGTGAACCCGACCAGCTCTGTGGCTATGCGCTTGCCGGCCAGATCGGCCGGTTTGCGGTACGGCGAGTTCTTGGGCACGGCAAGTACCCAGCGCGTCGGTCTGATTTTTGCCTACGAATAGACCAGTTTGCAGATCACTGCCACGGC
>PIVZ01000302.1 GCA_003354045.1 bacterium | reverse complement strand
TAGCGCGGCGGGTTGAAGAAATGAGTGATCAGGAAGCAACCCTGGAGATCGCTGTCCATCGCTCCAACCAAATCGGCCAAGGGTAGACCTGAAGTGTTGGACGAAAGAACCGCCTCGTCAGAGAGATGATGACAGAGAGGATCTCCTGGTCGGTCGCGACCACGAACTCCTCTTTGAAGTAGCGTAAGCGAATGGAGAGTTCCAGCTTGCGGATGTGCTTGGTCCAGCCCCCCTCGAGCGAGAAGCCCTGGGCGACGAGGTTGAAACGGCGTAGTTCGATCTTCTCCTGCGCCCGGCCTTCGGCGGTCTCGTTGATGAAGATCACGCGGGCGTTCTGCAGCCGTATGCGCTCGGCGACTATTGCGAGGCCGGCTTCGCCGGCGTCCTCGTCTTCTCCTGTGTCTCCGGCGTCTTGCTCCGGTGGCGCCTCGGCTGCCTCCGGCGCCTGGCCTTCGCCGGTCTCGGTCTCGCCGTGCTCACCCAGGGTCGAGAAGTTGAAAGCGCCCTCGGCGTCTCGATGAACCACTATCACCGGGTCCGCCAGCACGATCTGGCTGATGATCAATCGCCGCCTCAACAGGGGGAGTAGCTTTACGCGCAGGACGAGCCGGTCCAGCGAGGCGAACTCGGGCAGATCGGCTCGCGCGAAAGCCGGGTTCTCGGAGACGCTCAGCCGTTTGAGCGAGAGTCCGCGGAAGCCCAGCCCGAGGTCCTCGAACTCCACCTCGCGGCCGATCGCCTTCTCGATCTCCGGCACGACGTTCTCGTCCACCCATTCGGGCGTCAGGACGAACTTGACGATGAAGACCGGCGCTACGATCATCAGCACGAAGAGCGCCGCGACGGCCACTTGCAGGGTGATCCAGCGGGATTTGGTATCGGTGGTCTCTTCGCTCATCTTTCGATCATTGGCGGAAGGTGACAAAAATGACAAAACTCCGGCGCGTCTGCGCTTCCCCTTTCAGTGCATCACTACACCGGCGAGGTCAATGGGGTTCGGCAGCATCCGGAGAAAAAACCGTGCGCGGCAGTTGGCAATTCTCGGAGCGATGTATCAGGCTGAGCGCCGATTCAGTGTGCCCCATGACCGACGCTGACCTGCTAGAGTCCCGGCCGAAAAGTCCACGTGTATTCGAGCGCCGCTTGCGGCGGCTGGACGCGTTGGGCTCACATCGACGTAGCGCCGCGACTGCCGCCACCTGTCTGATTCTACTGACGTCGCTCGCCGGAGGCTGCGCGCCGGCTCCGGACACCGCGAACGACGAGCCGGAGGCCGCGATGAAGCCCCACCCACGCTCCGAGTCACCTTCCACGCCGCCCGCCGAGCCCGAGGCCCCCGTCGTGAGACGCGATTGGAAGATCCCCGAAGCCGCGCCCGGCGGAGAGGCCTACAACGATGAGTTGAGCGAGCGGTTGGCCGAGGCCCTCAACACCAGAGAGGAAGGCTACCAACCGCGCACGGAGCACCTCAATGAGGACGGCTCGCCTCGCTTTACCAATCGATTGATTCTCGAGTCGAGCCCTTACCTCAATCAGCACGCGCACAACCCGGTCGATTGGCACCCGTGGGGCGAGGACGCCTTCGAGAAAGCGCGGCGCCTCGGCAAGGCCGTTTTCTTGAGCGTCGGCTATTCCACCTGCCACTGGTGCCACGTGATGGAGCGCGAGTCCTTCGAGGACATCGAGATCGCCACCTTCATCAACTCGAACTTCGTTCCCATCAAGGTCGATCGCGAGGAGAGACCGGACGTCGACAATGTCTACATGGAGGCCGTCAGGCTGCTCACGCGTCGCGGCGGTTGGCCGATGACCGTGGTGATGACGCCCGGGCGCCAGCCCTTCTTCGGTGGTACCTACTTTCCGGCCCGCGACGGCGACCGCGGCCGGGGGCGCGGCTTGCTGACGATCCTGACGGAGTTGGCCAACGAGTATGCAAACGATCGCGACAGCGTAGTGGCGCGGGCCGCAGAGCTGACCGCCAGGCTTCAGGCCGTAAATCAGAGCCGGGCCCCGGGTAGCATCCCGCGGGCGGCTGCCGTGTTCGCACCGTCGGTGGGCGCTCTGGGCACTGCTTTCGACCGTACATGGGGCGGATTCGGAAGGGCGCCGAAGTTTCCACGCCCGGTGCTTCTCGATCTTCTCATGCGCTACCACCGCCGCACTGGCGAGCCGCATGCGCGCGATATGTTCGAGACAACCCTCGAAAAGATGGCCGCCGGCGGCATCTACGACCACGTGGGCGGCGGTTTTCACCGCTACTCGACCGACACGCGGTGGCTGGTTCCCCACTTCGAGAAAATGCTCTACGACAATGCCCAGCTGGTGATGGCCTATCTCGACGGCTACCAGATTACCGGCCGCGCGGACTTTGCCCGCGTGGCGCGTGAAACGCTCGACTACGTCGCCCGCGAGATGACCTCCCCCGAAGGAGGTTTCTACTCGGCCACCGATGCCGACAGCCCCTCACCGCACGGCCACGAAGAAGAAGGCCTGTATTTCACGTGGACCCCGGCTGAGCTTCGCGAGGTGCTCGATCTTGAAAGGGCGAGGATGGTGGAGTCCTACTACGGAGTCACCGAGCTCGGCAACTTCGAAGGGCGCAGCATATTCCGCAGCTGGATGCCCGTGGAGCAGGTGGCCTCCGATTTCGGCGTGTCTTCGGATGAGTTCATGGAAGAGCTCGACCTTGCCCGCGGTGTCCTCTACGAGCGGCGCCAGCAGCGGCAGCCACCGGGCAAGGACACGAAAGTGCTGGCCGCGTGGAACGGGCTCATGGTCTCGGCCTTTGCGCGCGCCGCGCTGGTGCTGGGTGAGCCGCGATATGCGGAAATCGCTGCTCGGGCGGGCGATTTCCTGCTCATGAACATGGTCCGCGATGGCCGTTTGCTGCGCTCTTACAAAGACCGCAAGGCGCGCCACGCGGGCGTGGCCGACGACTACGCCTTCGTGGCGGCCGGTCTGCTCGACCTCTTCGAGGCGACCTCGAGCGCGCGCTGGATGCGAGCCGCCATAGATCTTCACTCCAAGTTCGAGGAACATTTCTGGGACACCGCCAACGGTGGCTACTTTTACACGGCTGACGATGCCGAGGAGCTGCTGACGCGTGAGAAGCCGGACTACGACGGGGCCAAGCCGTCGGCCAATTCCGTGGCCGTTTCCAACCTGCTGCGGCTTTATCATGCGACGACTGAGGAGCACTACCGAACCATGGCAGAGGAAACACTGGCCGCTTTCGCGCACGTGCTGGACGACAGGGCGCTGGCGGTGCCCAAGCTGGTGGCCGGATATGACGCCTACCTCGACATCAACAAGGAGATCATACTGATCAAGCCGGACGCGGCCGCCGACGTCGGGCCCTTCATCGAAGAGCTTGCCCGCGCCTACATTCCCAACAAGTTGGTCATAATTGCAGTGGAGGGCGAAGAGGCGGACGAGCTCTCGGAGCTGGTCCCGTTGGTGGCCCGTAAGACCGCGCGCGATGGCAAGGTGACCGCCTATGTGTGCGAGGAGCGGGTGTGCAAGTTGCCGACCGGCGATCCCGCTGTGTTTGCCAAGCAGATCGCCACCGTCGCGCCCTATCCGGGGTTCTAGCCGGGGTCGGCTTCTTGGCGGGGCCTCCGGCCTGCGCGGCCGGCCGGGCTCATGTTGCTAACTCGCCAGCGCCCCGCCGCAGCTCGACCCGGCACCGGCCGTACAGCCGAAGCAGTGCGGCCCCGTGCTTATGCGACCGCCGCCGAGCTCGTCGAAGGTGGAGATCGTGGCGATGGTCGGCCGCTTCTTGCCATTGGCGAGCGGCAGCTCGAGCATCTGGTTGAAGTCACAGTCGTACAGAGAGCCATCCCAGCCGACACTGACCATATCCCGGCACATCAGCCCGGCGACCGTTTCCGGGTTGAAGTGATTGACGAGCAGGCCCATGTAGCCACCGTAGGCGCCGCTTCGCGCGAGCATGTCGGCGAAGCGCTTGATCGGCATGTTGGTAATGGTCAGGAGACGGTTGAACTCGATGCCGAACCGTTGCCCGAGCTCCTCGCGGTAGCTCGTTTCCAGGTCGGCCTGTTGCGGCGGAAGGGAGGCCCCGAGGGGGTTGTAAACCAAGTCCAGGTTGAGCGCCGAGCCGGCCCTGCCATAGCCCATCGCGTTGAGAAGCCGTAACGCCTCTATGCTCTTGTCGAAGACGCCTTTGCCGCGCTGTCCATCGACGTTCTCTTGGGTATAGCAAGGCAGCGAGCAGACCAGTTCGACCCCGTTGTCGGTGTAGAAGTCGGGCAACCAGTCCACGCCGGGCTCATGAAGCACGGTCAGGTTGCAGCGGACCGTGACCCGGCGGCCGAGCGCCCGAGCGCTCTCTACGAGGTAGCTGAAGCCGGGGTTGAGCTCGGGAGCGCCGCCTGTGAGATCGACCCGCTTCACCTGAGGGCTGGCTGCCAGCATTTCTACTAGCCGCTCGGCCGTGTTGCCCGTCATCACCTCGGTCCGTGTCGGGCCCGCCCCCACGTGGCAGTGGTGGCACGCCTGATTGCAGAGCTTGCCGACGTTGATCTGGACTGTTTTGACTTGGCTGCGGGCCGGCGGAACCAGCCGGTGCTCGGCCAGCACAGCCTCGAAGGAGTAGCCTGGATCGCAAGCGGTCATGGATGCTGCCCCGATGCCATAGCGCGGACGGCCGGCTCGGACGACCCGACGCGGGCTCGCCCCTGGGGGACCGGCTCATAGGGCTTGCGGTCCACAGGTGCGTATTGGTGGATGATGGGGCGGTCCATCAAGGCGTGATCTTGGTTGCGAGCTGCGCGACAAGGGTTCCGGCGGCCGAAGAGGGTGCGGCCGACCGCCGGAACCCCGCTCCATGGAGACACGGGGGAGTCTCCGTGGGCGACTTAAGCAGGTCGCGCTTGGCGCTACGACTCGTATACGAGGTAACGCCAGGCAGGTTACATGGACTTATATTCCTTTCGATAATTATTCGCAAGTACCTTTTGAAAGCCCGCCGGGCAAGCCCCCCGCGATTGCCCAGCCGCCCCGTGGCGGGGTAAACTGACGTGTCGCCACCAGGCGGCACCCGGATTCGCCACGGTGGCGAGTAACCGAGAAAGCAATCATCCGTAGGCAGACTCAGAGGGAAATGGAAGCTGGTGAGGACTACGCGGCCCTGATGCGGGCTGCGCAGGAGGGCGACCAAGACTCCTACCGTCGCCTCCTCGAGTTGGTCCAACCACTGGTGACCAGGTACGTCCGCCGTCGGGTGCGATCCGACGATGCGACCGAGGACATCGCTCAGGATGTGCTGCTTACGATGCACCGGGTAAGACATACATACGATTCAAGTCGCCCTTTCGAACCGTGGTTCTACTCGATCGTCAGGTCTCGGATGATCGACTACCTGAGGCGCGAGAAGCGCATTGGGACATTCGAACTCAAGACCGAAACCCTACCCGAGGTCGGCGACGACCAGCGCGCTCCCGATTGGGAGCGTTTCCTGGAGGTTCTGGAGACCCTACCTCCCGCGCAACGAGAGGCATTCTCGCTCCTCAAGCTGGAAGGTCTGAGCACGGCTGAAGCGGCGGAGCGAGTCGGCGTGACGGTGTCGGCTCTCAAAGTGCGTGCCCACCGCGCTTACAACGCCATCAAGCAGGCTTTCGTTGCGGAAGGCGAGTGAGAAGAGAGATAAGGCGCGTGGCCGACACACAAAAGAATCCCGTGCAGAGTTCGTTGATCGATAACCTGGTCACCGATCTCACGCCGGTCCGCCCGATAAAGCTCAGCACCGTCTACGTGCTCGGCTTGTTGCTCCAGCTGGTGTTCATTGTCGGCGTGGCGATCTCGATGGGCGTGAGCAGCGCGATCGTCGGGCGCCTTTCGAGTACTGCGTTTGCCGTACTCGCCCTGACGATGGCCGCCGGGGCCGGGCTGGCGGTGATGGTTGCCGCGCGGCTCTCGGTCCCGGGACGCTACGTTCCCCTGGGCTACAGCGTCGCGTTGCTGAGTCTCCCGCTGATGATGGCCCTGGCGATCGTCCTTGTCGCCCCG
>PIVZ01000301.1 GCA_003354045.1 bacterium | reverse complement strand
ACGTCCGCATGACATCGCATCTCACCTTTGAGCAGCGGAACGTCGGGCTGGCCGAAAACTGTTTCGGCCAGACTTTCGATTGACGTGCTCGCCAAGCACGCCTCACAATCGGCGACATCCGCAAAAGTCTGAAAGCCTTCCGTGTCGCACGGAGGAGGGCAGTCATGGTAACCGGCATCGGCCGGCGGCGACTCCTGCGGGCATCGTTTGCTGACCTTACTCTCGAGTGTCACGAGGGCGCGGGCGAGGTCGATCGTAAGCCCGTCTATCTCTGTCGTGCTGTTGCAGTTCGTCTGCGGCGGGATCTTCCCCTTGTTGCGCTGCTTGTGACATTTCTTCTGTCCCTTGAGAACTGTCTTGGCGAACTTGCCGACGCTCTTGTTGATTGCCGATTCACACTGGGCTTCGGCGGAGACGAGGGCGGGTACAAAGGGGAGAGGCGCCTTGCACTTTCCCGAACGACCGGCTCTCGCGATTGCCATGATGTCGGTTTGCCCGAGCGGACATTGGAAGATCTCGAGCTCGTCGATTACTCCGTCAAAGCAGTTGCCGAGACCCGCATCGGGGTCGCCGCAATCGCCGGCTGTGGTTCGCAGCCTGCCGATGACCCAGTCGCCAAGCGCCCAGGCTGCGAGGTTGCAGCCACTGAGGTCTACTTGGTCGAGAACCTCGGCGCTTGGTGGATGGCAGATCGGCGGATCGGTGCTACAGAGCACACCCTCGGCCGCTACCTCGTTGCCGTTGACATAGAACCGCAAGGGGCCGGGCGCGGGCGGTGTAACCGTCACGTCTTGCTCGTGGGAAACGGCCACGTGCGTCCAGCGACCGGGATCGATGTTTGCGGCCGTGGTGTAGTAGCGGTTCTGGTTGCCGGGAGGGCTGCCGTCGTGGCACTTGTCTATGAACTCCAGCTCGCCACTGGCGAGCAGTGAGAAGGCGTAGCGCCGTGATTCCGGCGCGTTCAGAGCGAAGTCGTTTCTCGCCCAATCTACGATGCCCCAGGTGCCGTCGCCGTAGCGGTCGGGCTTGATCCAGGCATCTATCGTGAGGTTGTCCGGCCAGTACCCGTCCGTCGATCCCGCGCTCAAGGAGTCGCGGCGGCCATCGAAGCGCAGGCCGCCGTTCACGTAGCCACCGGTAGGCGTCGTGAAACTCGCACCCGCGGACCCCCAATCGAGATCGGCGGCATCGTAGCCGCTCGTAGAATCGACGTGAACGCCGTCCACGTTCTCGGTCTCATCGAAGCGCCACCATGCAGCCATGTGCCTGGCGGGAAATACGCATCCATCCGCACGCCCCTCGCAAGCATCGCCGATGTCGTTGGCCGGGTCGACGTCGGTCTGATTCCCATTGGGCGTGAGAGGGCAGTTGTCGGTGTCGTCACGCACGCCGTCGCAATCACGGTCGATACCGCCCAAGGAGCGGCCTGGAGGATCGTCCACGTCGTCTCGTATGCGTGTGTAGTTACTCTCCCACCAACCAGCTGTGCGATCGAAGGGGAGGCGCCGTACCTGCCGTCCAAGCACTTGCACAAGGCCGCGCTGGCCATGCCAGGAGAGGTCCGAGTAACGAGTGCGCTCATCTTCGTCGAATTCGTCGAGCATCTCCAGATAGTCTTCTTGCCAATCTCCGCCCGTGTCGCCGTTCTTGTCGTGGTGGCTGGCGAGCACATATCCGACCGCACCCGCGCCGGCGTCCGGGCCCGAGTTCCGTTCGTAAAACCTGATCTTTCTGCCGGCGCTTCTGGCTATCGTCTCGTGTCTACTCTCCCCCATACGGCTGAAGGCCAGAAGGAGCATGTCGGTCCAGATGAAACCGTCTTCGTGGTCGCCGAAGACGTCGTCGGCCGCCTGCATCAGAGAGCTGAAGCCGTGGCTGTGTGACGCTTCGTGATCGGAAGAGAACATGTTGTCGCTCTTGTCGTTGGTCATTTCCCCGGCGCTTCCGCTGATGAAAGTTCTGCGGGCCCCCGGTGCCTGGGTGTGCCAGAGCCTAAACGCAAACGTGCGCTTGCTACTGCTGAATTGGTGATCCCACGCGTAGGCGTTGAACTCGAAGTGTCCGAGCCTGAACTGCCCGTGAGTGCAGTCGGGGCACTCGACGGTGTCGCCCGACGCGGCCATCAACGCGCGGGAGATGTTGAACTTCTGGCCGTCGACGAAGTGCTTGTGATGCTCGCCAGGGCAAGACCCTGTCTCCGGGCAGCCCGGGTAGTCGAAAAGTACGAAATGGGTAGACGGGTTGTACCCGCCGTCGCCGGTTCCGGCTTGCACGTAATTGACGAAGGTATAGGCGTCCACGATCACCGGTATGCAATCGTTGAGTGGCGGATAGGCGGGGCGTACGTCGGAGTGCCTGGTGTAGTAGCCGTTGTTCGTCCTTGACACGAGCCGGCGCCCTCCTTCGGGCAGCCGAAGGGCGCGCAGTAGCACCGGCATGTCCACAGTGTGGTCGCCGTGAAAGTGCCACACGAACATGCCTTCGAGCGTGTATCCCAGCGAGCCCAGGTAACGAAGGAAGTTCGCGACTCTTTGGATGCGGGTGAGTTCGCTGGTGAGGAAGTGGTAGGGGTCCGAGCCGGCACCGCCAGTCGTCTTGCTCACGTAACCGTCGAAGACGAACATCTCCCGGTCCACGTCGTCGATCATGATCCAGCACGCGGTGCCGCAGAAGATCCAGCGCTGGTAAAGCCCGTTGCGCACGTAGTCCGAGCGCTGGTCCTCGCTGTGGTCGTCGGTGTCGCCGGGGTCGTTGGCGACGAATCTATCGGGCACGTAGCACTCGGCCGGCTCGTGTTCCGCATCTCCGCGTTCGGGATAGAGCTCGCACTCCTCCCCCCAGTACTCTTGGGTCTCCGGAGGCCAGGTTCCTCTAGTGCTTCGCCCGCCGTCTCCAGAATCCGAACTGGCCACACTAGCGGTCAATAGAACGAGAGCTGCTGCGAGGATTGCGCGCGGGAGCCGAGCCCTCACTAGGACCATGGGATTCACCTCCGTTAGTCAAGGTTGGACACGTGTGGTGCCAAAATTCGGCCGACCAATAACGCGAGCGATGACGCGGTCTTGCTCGCGGCGTTAGCGAACAGCCACAGCCTACCATTGGCCGTGGCGCCAGCCTACGCTCCGGTCCGTGCTCACGCCATCCTTCCAATTCCTCGTTGCGACCATGGCCGGCCGGGTGAACCGGAGCCAGCAAGAGGTCACCGACTTGTCCCTCCCGAGAACCGCAACGGATTTCTTCAGCGTCGAGGTGCTGACGCTGAAGGGTCTGGTGCGCTACTTCGTTCTCTTCGCGATCGACCTGAAGACCCGTCGCGTCGTGATTGCGGGCGTGGCTCGACAGCCGGATGGCGCATGCATGCAACAGGTGGCTCGCAATCAGCTCCGCGTTCGACACCCGAGCGCCCGCGGTCGAAGTGGATCAGCAGCGCCGGCAGCAGGATGAGATCGCCGAACAGGGCGAAGGCCACGGCCATGCTCAGCATGCGAGCAAACGTATGAAGCGTGGCCAGCCCAGCCAGGTTCATGAGTGAGAACCCGATCACGATTGCCAGCGATGTCGTCAACACGGGCCGCCACAACTTAAGCAGCATCGAGCGTGCCGCTGCCTCTGCTGCGCATCCCTCGCGGCGATGGCGCATGTACGACGCAATCATATGGCCCGTATCGTCAACCACAATCCCCAGCGCAATCGCGGACACCACTGAGCTGCCCAGATCGAGGTCGATCCCGGCATACCCCAGAAACGCCAGGCTGATCAGCACCGGACCGGCGTTGACCACCGTGCCGATCAGCGCCACCGGCCACGATCTGGTGAGCAGCCACATTAGGCCCAGAATCAGTGCGAGGCCGATAGCCAGCGATTGGACGTTCTCGATCGCGACCCTATCCACCACGGCGAAGGCCGCTGGAAACTGTCCGGTGAGCACGGCATGGAGACCGACACGCCTTGCGAACTCATCGACGTCGCGCTGGAATGGGCGGAGCCCGGCCGAGCCCGTCCACGGCACCCTGAACAAAACAGCCAAGCTCATCCGATGAAAATCGAGAAATGGTTCGGTCTTTTGCGGATCGAGCAACAGCAGATACTGGGCAATAAGCTCTTCGGACTCCGGCAGCGCGGTTGGGCTCGCGTCGTCCGCCGTGAAAGCAAGACTCAGCTGCGAGACCTGGTCATAGGCCCATACTGTCCGCACGTCAGGATACTTCTCCTCCATCTCGCGCACGAACCCGCGCACCTTACTCCACAGTTCCGGGCTCAGAGCCATGTTCGGCCGGTCACCGTGGATCGCCATCCGGTAATTGATTCGCTGGAAGTGTTCTGCGACAAGCTCGAGGCTGGTACGCACCTCGTTGCCGGGCAGGAGATAGTCGGAAGGCCCGAAGTTCACCCGTAGCCTTACCGAGCCGATACCGCACAGAACCGCCAGGAGCGCCACCAGCATCAACGTTTGACTCCGCGACAGGCGAAAGGGCCAACTCAGCACCCGCGGCAAGCTCTCCTGCGAAAGGCCGCTTCCTCCCACAGCCCGCTTGCCAGAGAGCAGCGGAAAAGTCATGCCAAAAGTCGTTACCGCACATGCACCAATCCCGAACATCCCGAGTAGAGCGAAGTCGCGCACAGTCGGAACCGTGCTCACTGCCGTCGCGCCGAATCCGATCATGGTCGTCAGCACCGCGAATCCGAACGGGCCCCACGCGGCCTCAGGCACCAATCCCCGCTTCCAGTGCTGCGCCTCGCCTATGTATCCACAAGCATGGATCGTGAATGCGGCTCCTATAGGAATCAGCAACTGTACGACAGCCGCGTTGGTCGGGTTCAAGCTGATGCCGAGATAGCCCATCAGTCCAAAGGTCCAGATTAGGCTCACCGCGCCGCACATAACGGTGGCTGCGCCCGCCCTCACAAGGCCCGTGGCGCGCCACGCAACCACGAACATGAGTACCATCGCCATGCCAACCCACCGTGTCGAGCGGGCGGTAAGACGCGCGAGTTCCGTGGTGAGATATGCAGCTCCCGCGCGCAGCAGAGCGCCGCCCCGCCCGTCGATGAAGCGTGGTCTGTAGAGTTCCACGATGCTCCCGATCTCTGCGTTGATCCGCTCCGCCGGGAATTCTCTGAAGGGCCTCACGTAGAGCGCCATCGCCTGCATGTCGTCGGTAATGAAGAGCGAGCGATATGGAGGGTAGTTGCGGGCAAGCTCACAGAGCTTGAGGTTGCCGGCGGAGCCGAGATCAGCAAAGTTGCTCACCTCTACGATCTCCCCTCTGCCCACGACGTACTCGGCTGTCGCCAGGCTGGCGACAGCTTCCACCACAGGTGAGGCCTCCAGGGCTTGAGAAAGCTCTATCAGTGCCTGCCACTTCTGCGGGGTACACAGATCATCGCCCGTGACCACAACCATGGCACCGACGTCGGCCGGAAACTGCTCTCTGTATCTCTCGTAGTTCGCACTTATCTCTCCGGTCCCGTCGAGCAAGGTGTTCACGAAATCGCGATCCACCTTGACCTGCCGCAAGCCTGGGATGGCCGCAACCGTCACCGCCACGAACAGACCCATCACGACCCACCGACTTCTCTGCCCCTGTTCTGTCGCACTCATTGCCTTGTTCGACGTTGTTGGATAACTCAAAACCGTGCGAGAAGTAAGCGAGCTGATTGCCAGCGGGCGTAGTGTGCCAAAACTGCGCCGAGTCAAAGTAGGAGAGCTCCCGGCAACTTACGCCGCACACCGGTGAGCCCCACCGGGATGCGGTCGGCCGTGGACCTGGGTAAGGTCGGCCGCATGATCAGGCCGCACCTCCAACTCTTGCTTACTGCCGTGGCCGGCTGGGCAAACCGAAGTCAGCAAGACGTCATCGACTACTTGCGGGCCGAGAACCAGGTGCTTCGCGAGCATCTGGGCGATCGCAGATTGCGATTCACCGATTTACAGCGGCGGCGACTGGCGGCGGCGGCCAATCACTCCGCTCGGCGCACGGCATCCGCGGCTCGCCGTCGCCGGGTATGCAAAACATTATCATCTCGAGCG
>PIVZ01000890.1 GCA_003354045.1 bacterium | reverse complement strand
TCGGCGCCCAAAAAAAGCTTGCCGAGATCCTCGGTGTGGATCTGCCAAAGATCGCCGAGAAGAGCGACGAGAAAGAGTGATGGCCCTGGTCACCGAGATAACACCGTTGGTCGGTGTTACCAGAGCGTGCGACGTCCTCGGTCTTGCGCGGGCCTCGTACTATCGGTCGGGCAAACCGAAGAAAGCCGGTCCGCGCAGGCCGCGACCGAGGCCGGCGCGGGCGCTGGAGCCGGCCGAGCGTGAGCAGGTGCTCGAGGTAATGCACGGCGAACGCTTCGTGGATACGGCCCCGGCCGAGATCTACGCTACGCTGCTCGAGGAAGGCGTTCGGCACTGCTCGGTGCGTACGATGTATCGCATCCTTGCCGCCGAAGGCGAGGTACGGGAGCGGCGCAACCAGCTGCGCCATCCGGTCTACGCGAAGCCGGAGCTTTTGGCGACGGGACCGAACCAGGTCTGGTCGTGGGATCTGACGAAGCTGCGAGCGCGGGAGAAGTGGAGCTACTACTACTTGTACGTGCTGCTCGACATCTACAGCCGCTACGTCGTCGGCTGGATGCTGGCCCATCGTGAGTCGGGCGAGCTCGCCGCTCAGTTGGTCGAAGAGACATGCGAGAAGCAGGGCATCGATCGTGGTCAGCTCAGCATCCATGCCGATCGCGGCTCGGCGCCGAAGTCGAAGACGCTTGCTCAGATGTTCGTCGATCTCGGCGTGACGGCGTCACATAGCCGGCCGCACGTCTCCAACGACAACCCGTTCTCGGAGGCGCAGTTCAAGACGCTCAAGTATCAAGGCGACTACCCAGATCGGTTCGGAAGCTACGAGCACGGGCTGAGTTACTGTCGTGCGTTCTTTCCTTGGTACAACACGACCCATCGGCACTCGGGGATCGCGATGCTAACGCCGGCCGACGTACACCATGGTCGAGTGGCGGAAGTACTCGCGGCGCGGCAGCGAACCCTCGATGCGGCCTACCAGGCCCACCCCGAGCGGTTCGTCAACGGACCGTCAGTGGTGCAGGAGTTACCGGAGGCGGTTTGGATCAACCCGCCGGAAGACAAGTCGAGGACAGAGGTGGAGCTACACTAAATTCGTCATCGGGCTGTCTCAAAGTGGTTGACACGTTCCGCCCTGCCGGACGAGAACCGAGAAGCTTGGGATTCGTGAATGCAAGGATGACTTCCCCGTCGCAACCTGCATCTTCATCGGAAGGACTGCTGTACGTTTCGAGAAGCTCGGGCTCGGTAAGCGAGTCACTAAAGCGCAGGCCATCGGCTACGTCGACGAGATGGTCGAGTTGGGCTTGATAGCCGCCGCCGAAAACTTCATCGGAGAGCCGCACGGAATCATCTGTCTGTGTTGCGGCTGCTGTTGCTCCAACGTTCGCGGCAGGACGCGGTCGGACAACCCGACCCCTGTAGCAGCGTATCCGTTCATACAGCGCTCGAGCGACGCTTGCTTCGAATGCGGAAAGTGCCTGGACCGCTGTTTC
>PIVZ01000300.1 GCA_003354045.1 bacterium | reverse complement strand
AGCTCTCGATCGTCAGCGCGAGGATCGCCATGGGAAACATACTGAAGTGGGCCGGGTCGAAGGCGCCCGCCGAGACCGAGCCGTAGGTGACAGCCAGCATGAAGACGACCACGAAAACCAGCACGATTGCCAGCCTCGGTGTGTAGAGAAGCTCCACCCGATCGAGAACGTTGCGTACGAGCATGCCGAGCACCAGCAGCGCTCCGTAAAGCAAAGCGCCCCACATCAGCCCCGTCTCGCGAAACGCCACCGCGATCAACGCCGGATGGAAGGTGCCGAATGTCGTGAGGCCGACGACGTTGCGGAACAGTACGACCGCAAGTACTCCGATCGGCAGTAGCAGGATGATTCTGAGAAGGTTGAGCGAGATGTGCGCCTTCTCGAACGCCTGCCAGAAGACGTAGGGGTTGAGGAAGCTCGCCGTGCTCGCGTCCAGGCTTTCGTCAGGACGCGAGCGCCACTTCCTGATGTTGTAACGGTACTGGAAGTTGATGTTCGACGTGCGCGAGAACAGCACCTGGTCGCCATAGTAGAGCACCAGGTAGTTGGCGGGGTGCTCGGCGAAGTGGCCGTTCAACGGGTCCAGCGGAACCCACACGCCGTTTACCCAGGCCTCGACCCAGGCGTGAGAAACGCGCTTCGATCCGGGAGTGAGAATCAAGCCGCCGACCATCCGCGCCGGGATCTCCGCCGCCCGCAGCAACGCGGTCAGCAGCCTCGACTTGCCTCCGCAAAACGCCTCGCCCCAGCGCAGAGTGGTCAGGGCGTCCAACGTGTTCTCGTATTCGCTTGCTTCGATCTCCTCGTGAACGAAGTCGTAGAGAGCCCGGATTCTGGACGCGACGTCGTCGGCGCCACGGGCGGCGAGCAACCTCTCGACCGTCGCGCGGATCTCCTCTGCGTCCGATTGAATGGCCTCGGTTGGCTCGTGATAGCGCGAGAGCTCCGCTGGGTAAGACTCGGGAACGGCTGCGTCTTCCGGAAGTTCGTAACGGCGCGGGTGGATCTCGACGACTGCATCGTAGATCGCAAGCTCATGACCCCTGATTCCTTCGGCTTGCCACAGTGCGCGCCGGTTGGGCCCGCGTGCGAGCAGGCTGTAGGCGAGGTGACTGGACTCAACCTTCTCCTTTTCCACGGTCTGGTGCTCGCCGGTGCTCGGCAGGTAGGTCTTGATGTTGGCGGGCTCGCCGTGAAGGACCGCCTCCATCTGCAGCGTGAGGTAGTACTTGATGGTCGGCTGCATGCGGTCCAGCCGGACGCCGCCCACCGCCATCCTCGAGATCATCAGGCAGTTGGTAACGAGCAGCAGCAGCGCGGCTGGCAGATAGATACGCTTCATTGTCGTTGCGAGGTCTGCACCGCCCTCCGTAGGCAGTTCAGTATGCGACCGTCAGCCCCGTGAGCACAAGATGCCGCTCGTAATCCCTGAAGGTCGTCCGATCGATCGAGCGGTTCGAATCGCGAAAGTCGAGCTCGTAGGTGACGAAGCCCGACACGTGGTGCGACAGTCGATACGACGCAGTGGCGAGCGCCGTCCAGCGGTCGTATTCCAGGTTGTTCCCCTCTCCTGCCGGGCGCTTGTCGTAGTCGCGTAAGCGCAATCTCCCCGAGGTGTGGAAATGTAACCTCGGCGTAGGGTTCCAGTCCACGCCGAGCCGCATGGTGTGTCCCGAGTAGCTCTCGTAGTCCTGGAAGCGGTCGTCCTTTCTCTTGAACGTATAGCCGAGGGTAAGCGGCAACGTCGCGCGCGGCAGCCACCTCACCTCGCCGTCGGCCCGGTGGAAGTAGTGTTCTTCATCCGGACTCGTGGCCGTTTCCTTGCCGGAAGCGTTGCTTGCCGGTTCTTCATCGTAGGTCTGCACAGAGAAGGCGTAAGAAGCCTCCATCTCGACCGCGTGGTTGAGGTCGAAGTGATAGGCCACGCGTGGTCCGTACTTCCACCAGTCGAGCGATCCCAGCCCCGGTGTACTGGCGTAGTCGCGCCGCTGTGCCCGGTGTGCAAGGCGCAGGGCGTGGCCTTCGGCCGGATAGAGCCACAGACTTGCCGATGTGCGGTAGGCCGTGTAGGCGAGATCTCGGGTGAGCTCCTCGCCGTCGATGGTCGTTGCCGAATCCGTGGCGTGCCTGGCCGTGGTGGTCAGCACCACAGAGTATTTCTTGCCCGGCCGGTACCCATAGAGCAGACTCCCTTCGAAGCGCTGATCGCTGGCGGTGGCACTTTCCTGGTAGTGCCTTCCGGTGGCCTCCACGTCGATCTTCACGCGATGGGCGTCGCCGGGATAGCGAAGCGCCTGGAAGGCGGCCCCGTAGGCTTCGAATGCGGAGGACTCGCGGTTGTCCGGACTTTGGTGAACGTTCGTGTCGAAGCTCGCCGCCGCGCTGGCCATCGCGCTGGCCACCCACTCTCCAGATTCCCGCGCCCGCTTGCGTTTCGCGCGTTGGATATCCAGCGGAGCCGACAGCAGCTCGCTCACGCCGTAGATGGCCTCGTCGTCTTGGATCGTCTCCTGGGCCAGCGACGTCGCGGCAAATAGGCAGGACGCCGCCGTCGCCACGGTCATCGCGGCGAACATGGCACTGCCTCTTACCGGCATCCTTGCGTGGGTTGTCATGCGGTCAACGGGTCTCGATCACGAGGCGCGTGGAGCCGGGCGTCGCCCCCCAGCGGTATCGGGGGTAGAGTTTGCGGGACATTGGCCCGTTCGTCCAGACGGTTCCCGAAAGAAAAGTTCAGGCGTTCAGCCCCACCATCCGCTCGCTCTCGGCCCACAGACGCCGCCAGGCGGCCTCGTCGTAGCTGGCATCATCGGAGCGAAGCTCCCTGCAGTCGGCGAAGTACTTGCCCGTCACGCCTTCCAGTTCGGGCGCGGTGGCCACGTAGATCGACGTCTCGGCGCCCTTGGCGGGCGAGCGGAAGAAGGGCTTTAGCACCCCGGTGATGATCATCGCCCAGAGGCCGTTGTTTTGCGCCAGGCGCGAGGCCACGGGCCCCGGGTGGACGGCGTTTACCGTTACCCCCGAGCCGTCCAGCCGGCGGGCGAGCTCGTAGGTAAACAGGATGTTGGCGCGCTTGGAGGCCCCGTAGACCCGCATGGCCTTGAAGCTGCGCTCGGAGTGCAAGTCCTCGAAGTCGAGCTTCGAGAACTTGTGCGCCCCCGAGGCCACGTTGACGATACGCGCCGGGGCCGACTTGGTGATGCGCTCGAGCAGCAGGTTGGTCAGCAGGAAGTGGGCCAGATGGTTTACGGCGAACACCTCTTCGAAGCCGTCCTCGGTCATGCGCCGTGAGGTGTTCACGACGCCGGCGTTGTTTACCAGTAGATCGATGCGCTCGTAGCGCTCGAGGATCTCGGCGGCCACGGCGCGCACGGACTCGAGGGAGGCCAGGTCGGCCAGTAGAAGATCTACGCCGTCACGCCCGGTTGCGGCCTTTATCTCGTCTGCCGCCTGCTGGCCGAGTTCGCGGTTGCGGCAGATGAGCCCCACGCGGGCGCCGGTAGCTGCCAGCGCCTCGGCCGTGGGCTTGCCGATGCCCGAGCTTGCCCCGGTCACCAGGCAGACCTTCGTTTCCATGCTCCGATCCTGCGGGCTCGGCCGGCCTTTCTCAAGCCCGGGCCTGTTGATTGTGGCCGACGACAACTATTTCTGCCGGTCGTCCCACACCGCGAAGCTGCCCGTGTACATTTTTGCACGCGACATCGTGCCCGTGAGCCGGGCGACTGTTGGTGACGAAGCCTTGCTCGCCGGGCCTGCGAGAGCCCCCCGGACGCGGGCCGATTGGCCCGTGAGGCGTGAACGCCGCTCCCCGGTCGTGTACAATCAGTGGCTGCGGTCTGGGGCGGGGGAGCCCATGACCGAGCAAACGGCGGTGTAGATGCTACACCCGCGGCCGGCGGCCGCGTGATGGAGGTAGTGGTTGTGGTTGTAGTCGATAACATACGGAAAACGCTGGGCCTGCTTTCTAACGAGCAGAGGAAACGCTGGCACGTTCTCATTCCTCTCGGTCTTGTCGCGGCGGTGGTGGAGGCTGCTGCTGCTGCTTCGATCTTTGCCCTCGTGGCAGTCCTTAGCGATGCATCTCGGCTAACCGAGGTTCCCATCGTTGCCGGCCTCTACGGCATGCTGCCGGTGGCCTGGCAGGGCGAGACGGCCACCATCAAACTGTTCGTGGGTCTTACCGCGGGACTGTTCGTGGCCAAAGGATTGCTCAGCTTCTGCGTCATCCTCTTTCACAACAAGATCATCGCCCAGGACCAGGCCGACATGTCCTCGCGCATGCTGCGCGGCTACATGAGCCTGCCCTACGCCCACCACCTGCAGCGCAACTCCTCCGATAGCGTCCACCGGGTGAACAAGTCGGTGGAGACGGTCTTTGGTGTGGTCCTTCACCACGCGGCAAGCCTGCTCACCAATGTGATGATGGCTTGCGCCGTGCTCGCCGTGCTGATCGTGGCCAACCCGATCATCACGATCAGCGTGGCCGTCTTCCTCGGCGTGTGGGTGTTCGGCGTGTCGCGCGCCACGCGCAGCTTCTTCGATCGCTGGGGGCGGCGTGCCGACTATCTCGAGCGGGGCCGCCAGCGGGCGCTTTGGGAGGGGCTCGGAGCTGTGCGCGAGATCAAGGTGCTCGGCCGCGAGAGCTACTTCAACGACGCCTACGAGGACTGCCAGAACGGCCTGGTCCGTTTCAGCTACCTGGGCGCCACCATGGGCGCGGTTCCTCGGCTGGCCATCGAAGCCATATTCGTCATCACCATGCTGGCGGCCATCGTGATGATGCTCGGCGGGGCTGGCGCCGCCTCGGCCCTGGTGCCGTTGCTTGGCCTCTATGCCTATGCGGGGCTTCGCCTGCTGCCCTCGGCCAACGGCATGCTCGACAGCCTCAACCAGATCCGCTCGGCCACCTGGCCGCTGGCCCGGCTCATTGCCGACTACGAGAAGACCTGCCGCAGCGAGGGCGCTCTGATGGCTCTTCCGGCCAAGCTCTCCTTCGACGACCGCATCGTGCTCAGCAACGTCTCCTTTAGCTACGAGGGGGCGGGCAAGCAGGCCGTGACCGATATCCACCTCGATATCCGCCGCGGCCAGTCCGTGGGCATCGTCGGCCCGACGGGTGCCGGCAAGAGCACGCTCTTGCATCTCATTGCCGGTCTCATGCCCCCGTCCACCGGCACCGTAAAGATCGACGGGAAGAACCTACGCAGCCACGAGCAGGCCTGGCTCGCCAAGCTCGGCTACGTTCCCCAGGTCGGCTACCTGAGCGACGACACGCTTGCCAACAACATCGCCTTCGGGCTCCACGCCGACGAGATCGACCAGGGGCGGCTGCGCAGGGCCATCAAGGCGGCCCAGCTCGAGGAGTTCACCGACTCGCTGCCGAAGGGGCTCAACACCCTGGTCGGCGAGCATGGCGTCAGGCTCTCGGGCGGCGAGCGCCAGAGGCTGGCTATTGCCCGGGCGCTCTACCACGAGCCCGAGGTGTTGCTTTTCGACGAGGCCACCTCCGAGCTGGACAACCGCACCGAGCAGCAAGTCTCCAAGGCCATCGACCGGCTGCGCGGCCAGAAGACGCTGGTCGTAATTGCCCACCGGCTTACCAGCGTGATGGGCTGCGATGTGCTGGTGTTCATGGAGGACGGCCACATAAGGGCCACCGGTACCTACGAGCAGCTCATGCTGAACAGCGCCGGATTCCGCGCCATAGCCGGCGCCGCGGGCCTCGAGTTTGCCGCGGCCGAGGAGCCTGCCAAGGCGGCCGCGCCGCCTACGCGAAGCGAGCGTAAGCGGGCGGCCAGGAGAGCGCGTGCGGCCGACCGCGCAGCGCGAGAGGCTGAGCAAAGGATTGGGCCCGGCGAAGAGGTCGACGGCGACGAAGATACCGAGGGCAACGAAGACATTGCGGCCGACAAGGCGACCGAGGCTGCCGCGACCGCCGAGCTGGTAGCAGCCGCACAGTTTGCGGACGGCAACCGCTAGGCGACTACCGAAGCTTCGCCGCCGTCTGCTTGATGTGAGCTGGTCGTTTCAGGTGGGACCGCTGC
>PIVZ01000299.1 GCA_003354045.1 bacterium | reverse complement strand
TCGCCGCGGGCTTCCACGGCGAAAGGTATGGGAGCGCGCGCGAGTCGCGGCTCGAAGAACAGCTCGCTGAAGCGGTCGTTGCTGCACAACAACGGCTCACCCCCGACCGCGCAGGCAACGATGAAATCCCTGGAGTGACCCGCACCGGCCATCCTCAGGAGTAGTTCAGCACCGCCGATGATGAGGGCCGGAACGACGGTGGCCGCAATCAGTCTAAACGCAAGGGCGCGGAAGGCCCGCTTCGGGCTGCTAGAGAAAGACATGTCTGAACGTTACCGGCGCGACCGTTTCCCGGACGCGCGTGACATACTATATGAAAATGGAGGTGGTGGTCGCACCTGGACTCGAACCAGGGACCTCCTGCATGTGAGGCAGGCGCTCTAACCAAGCTGAGCTATGCGACCTTCGTCGTTCGCCACCACAACCCGATTCGTTAGCCGCTTCTCCGCGGGAAGTCTACCGAGGCCGGGTCTCGTGTCGGGGCCAGAAGGCGAACCGCTCGGTCAGCGGGGGCAGCTCATGGGGACGGTTGCACCGACACTCCAGAGGAGAATCTCGAACGCGTCGGTCGACGTTATCGTGCCGCTACTATCGATGTCGCAGGCTTGCTGAGTGCAGGTCAATTGACCGACCGCGATCTCGAGCGCGGCTAGAGCGTCAACGCTTGCGATCCGGCGCTCGGATTTCTTCAGGTACAGGTCAGCGTTGAGCGGCGAGGTGGGAATGCGGGATACCTCTCCGGAGGATCCCGCATTCCTCACCTCAACATCGAATGACCGACCCTGTGGGGCTGCTATCCGGTTCCTATAGGTACTTGTCCAAAGGTTTCCCGGTGGCGGCGCTTCGCTCCATCATCCAGGAGACCATGTCCGGCGGAGCCTGTACGCACTGATCCTCGGGCTTGCGCACCAGCGTTATCGAGTCGGTCGGACATGTCGATATGCACACGCCGCAGCCGAGGCAATTGTCTCTGCTGACCACGCTGTAGCCGTCGTCGTGTTCGCTGATCGCGTTGGCGGGGCAGCGGTCGTCTATGCAGGTTCCACAAGACGAGCAGTCGTCGGCATCGATTTCGGCCCAGTAGTTCGATTTGGCTAGCATTCCCGGAGCGCCGAACTGGGTCACCCCACGCAGCAAATTGCAGCAGCACGCGCAGCAGTTGCAGAAGTGATAGGTATCGCCGCTCAAGTTCATTGTCGCGTGAACGAGGCCGGCGTCCTCGGCATCCGCGATGATCTTCTCTGCTTCCTCGCGGTTGACGATTTGCCCGTCGTAGTCGACGCCAAACGCATCCTCGTTCGTCGACATCGAAATGCAGTTATGTTGCGGTTTATCGCACTTGTGTTCGAGCAGCTCCTGCTCCTTGCGACATATGCAATCCCGGGTGATGAACACAGTTGCCTTGTCCATCAGCTGCCGAACGCTTTCCGTTGGGTGAATTTGCGTCTGCGCGTCCACCGCCTCAATAACCGGGATCGTCTTCATGAACGCCGGGCTGCTGTGACCGATACCCGCGAACAATCCCTCGGAGACGTACTCCTCCATGAGCGTGGCCAGTTCCTTGTCCATGCGCCCGGTCTGGAACTCGAAGATACCGACGATGAAGGGCGCGAGATGATACGCGCGCGACTCGCTCGGACCCATTCCGCCGATCTCGCCTCGCTCGACCATCTTTTCCAGCATGTCTCCCATGGTCCCCGCGTCGCGACCGAGCCTTTCAGCTATCTGCTCCGGCGTTTCCGGCATGAGCTTCAAACCGCAGGTTATCTCGGCCTCCTCATCGGTGAATATCTTCCGTAGAATCTTCAACTCGATCCCGCTCTTTGTGCGCGGGAACCCGTTGGGAAGAGAGTCGAGAATCTTGGCCAGTTCCTCGTGGTAGTCCGTATTCATGTGCCGCTATTCCTCCGTTAACCGACTGTCGCCCGGCCGACCGCCAACCGGGTCCTTACTTGTATTTACAACTCGAGTGATCCCCTCGTCGTCAGCGCCCCCCCCATATCCAGGCTTGGAACCTTGAAGCGGGCCAGCCGTAGTCCGGCTGGTTACGCACTGTCACTGCGGATTCCCTCGAGTCGACCGTTGCCGGCCAACTTCAGACCGACTCATCCATGTACCTACAAGTAATGTATATACACATATGCCGGACCTGGCGCAAGAGCGTTTTTCGGCGACCCGAATTGGCGGAGACCATGCGCTGTTTCATTGCTCCGTAAGGAGTTTCGGCCGGAAACTGCGGCATGCGGAGGAGGCAAGGTGAGGTGGCCGGGAGCGGTCCGCCGGTGGAGCCGACCACCTCGAAGAAGTGGGGCGTCGGTTCGCTCGACGCGCTCGACTTCGGAGCCTCATGGCGAGCACGTTTGCGAGCGGTCCGGCTACTTGGAAGGAAGCAGGTCAGGCGGGCTCCAGCCGTCGGCGCGTGTTCGGGGCAAAGCGCCGCAGGCATGAGCCATCTCGATGGCGTCCTCCAGCCACTCGAGGCGTTGCTCGGGAGTAGCCTCCAGACCTTTGGTCAGCTTGCGCAGGCGATCGTCTTCCCAGCCGCGCGGCCAGTCTTCCTGCTCCGACTTATCGGGAGGATCCCGACTAACCATTGCGCTTCTTTCCGCGCGCGGCGATGGCCTCGAGCGCTTCGATGTCGGCCCTGTCCTGTGGCCGGTCGGCGAGTCTCTTCAGAGAAATGAGATCGTCGATGCAGGCAATGCGAATCGGTAGGCCACCGAGTGTGATGACATCGGAGCGCTTCCATAGGTCCTCGAATTCGATCGGGTGCTCGACGAAGAGATCGACTTCACGAAGAGGGTCCTCGGGATCCCAGAACGAGAAGACCTTGAGCCCCCTCTCTTCGATCCATTGCCTGCGCGCGGCGGGGTCGGCGAACTGGATGGCGTCCACCGGTGGACGGGGCTGCAGCCCGAGGCCGGTGAGAGTGTGCACCGCCCTGGCGGCCTGGTGTGGTTCGAGGTCCACGACGAGGTCGAGGTCAGCGGTCAAGCGTGCATAGCCGTGCATGACCGTGGCGAAGCCGCCGACGACAACGTAACGAACTTCGCGTTCGTTTAGTGCCCGCAAGATCGGCTCGAACAGTGCCACCGGGGCAGTATAGCTGTGGTGCTGGCGATACGCACCTGTCGTCCGTTCCCCGTGCCGGTGTGGGTGTGGGTGCGGGTGCGGGTACAGGTGCGGGTGCGGGTAGGGGTGCGGGTGTGGCTGGCGGCTGGCAGCGGCCGGCTGTGTGCTCGCGGCAGCAGAAACGCCGGGGAAGCGCGGCCGTCGCAGGGGCAGGCGCACCGGGCGTAACGGAGCCTCGCGTTACGATGTCCCGCGTCGCATACTTCGGGTATGGCGGACGGTGACCCGGCGGGCAGGCGCTCTCGTTTGCGAGTAATTCTCGCGTCCCTGGGCGCGCTCGTAGTGCTCGCCGTCGTTGTTGCCGGGGGAGCGACTTGGATGATTCTTCATCCGGCCAAAGTCGCACCGCCGCCGGGAATCCAGGTCTACACCGCTCGCGAGATCATCACGATGGCGGACGCGCCCGCCCGAGCGACCGCAGTCGCAGTGGAAGAGGGGAGGGTGGCCGCAGTGGGGAGTCTCGACGAGGTCGAGGCCGCGCTCGGCGAGCGTCCCTTCGTGCGCGATGCGCGCTTTGCGAATAAGGTGATCATGCCCGGCTTCATAGATCCCCACATCCATCCCACGCTCGCGGGAACGATTCTTCCGACGGAGATCGTTTCGGCGATGGAGTGGAGTACCCCGCGAGGGCGCACCCGTGCCGTGCGGGGGCACGGTGCGTTCATCGAGCGGCTGCGCGAGCTAGAGCGAGCGCTCGATGATCCGGACGAGTGGCTTCTCGTTTGGGGCTATCACTCTCCCTATCACGGCGACCTTTCGAGAGGCGAGCTCGACGGGGTCTCGAAGACCCGACCCATCATGGTCTGGCAACGGTCCGTTCACGAGATGTTCTTCAATACGGCCGGCCTCGAGGCCGTGGGACTTACGGCCGATGAGCTCGACGCTCACCCTCACGCGGATTGGGAGACGGGGCATCTGTGGGAGACCGGGGTTCTCAGCTTGGGCCGGCCGATGATTCGGATCCTCGCCGAGCCGAGCCGTTATCGCCGCGGGCTCGCGATGATGACCGAGGTGTTGCATCGAGGGGGACTCACGACGGTGGGCGAGCAGGGTTTCCCGCAAGCGGGCGCCCTGGGCGAGCTGCTGATGCTCAACCTCGAGATGCGAAGCGAGGAGACGCCCTACCGCTTCGTCCTGGTCCCCAACGCGATGTTCTTGTTTCGGCAGCATGGGGATGCCGAGATCGCCGAGCGCGAGGCGGCCAAGCTCCTCGGGCGTTCTTCGAATCGCGCCTCGTTCGTCAGACATGCCAAGTATTACGCCGACGGTGCGATCTTCAGTCAGCTGATGCAGCTCTCCGAGCCCTACCTCGACGGCCACCACGGCGCGTGGATGATGGAGCCCGAACAGCAAGCGGCCGTGCTCGAGGCCTTTTGGGAGAAGGGTTGGGACATCCACATCCACGTCAACGGCGATGCGGGCCTCGACGTCGTCCTCGACCAGATCGAGAATCTGCGCAACCAGAAGTCGAAGCACGACCCGCGCATCGTCCTCGAGCACTATGGTTATGCCCGAGACGATCAACACGCCCGCGTGGCCCGGCTGGGAGTCGTGGTTTCGAACAACGCCTACTACCTACACGAGCTGGCACCGATCTACGCGGAGCATGGTCTTGGGCCGGAGCGTGCCGAAGACATCTCGCCGCTCGGCGGGGTGGCGGCGGCCGGTGTCCCCATCTCCTTTCATTCCGACTATCCAATGGCGCCCGCGGAGCCGCTCCGTCTCGTGTGGGTGGCGGTCAATCGCCTGGCGAGCGACGGGCAGGTCTGGGGCCCGGATCAGAGGCTCTCCCTGGACCTCGCGCTGCGCGCCATCACCTTGGAAGCGGCTTGGAGCCTCGGCCTCGAAGATGAGATCGGCTCCATCGAAGTGGGCAAGAGGGCCGATTTCACAGTGCTCGAGCAGAGTCCCTACGAGGTAGACCCGCTCGCGATCAAGGACATCCCGATCTGGGGAACGGTGCTAGACGGCCGCCCGCATCCGATCGCGGAAGAGGGGGTCAAGTCGCGGCTTTCGACTTCGTGATCTGCAGACGCCGACGCGAAGAAGTCGAAAGCCGCGACTTGACCCCCTTCTTAGCGGTCGCCTAGTTGGTAGCCGTATTCGATTATGCCGTAGCCGGTTTTGTCGCCGGAATGGAACTCGACGATTGCGTCGTTCACCTGCGTGGTGCCGATCGTGACTGCGCAGATGTCGAGCACCTTGGCCTCGACCTCGTGGCGCGCGCCCTTCTCGTTTACCAGCCACAGGGAGGCGCCGGTCTGCTTGGTCCGCTCCGGGTTGGTGCGCAGATCGATGTCGAAGTCTTCGAGTCCCATGACGTGCTCACCGTCCCAGAAGAAGCCGACCTTGAAATGATCGTCGTCGGTGAAGGAGATCTTCACGGCGTTCAGGCTGAACTTCTCGTCGAACTCGCACGACGTGTAGGTCCACGTCGGCATCTTCGTCCAGTCGCGCTCACCGCCCCATGAATGGTCGCGGTGGCCCATGCAGTCGAGCTCGTAGGTCTGGCCGGCGATCGTCACCGTGCCGGTTACCTTGGCCGATTGCTCTATGTGACGCGGCGCTTGGTCGGTCGTAAGCTCGGGCTCGGTCGGGTACTGGTATACCGGGCAAACGGCTTCCCACAGAAGATCGACACCGTAGTCGTCGCCGTCATACAGGATCTGCCATTTCCTCAGGGGCTCCAGACACCGGTAGGTGACGTTCTTGAGGTTGAGCTCGTCGATGTCTCCCTTTGGAACGGGACAGTGAAGATCGGTGTCGCTGTGTACGATCTCGCCATTTTGCGAGATTACCATCCACAGGTTGGCTTCGTTCTGATTTGCGAGGATGCCGATGCGCGTAACCACACCGATCTTGAGCTTGAGGTCGTAGAGCGGGAACCAGTAGCTCTCGTTCCAAAGTGGCAGTG
>PIVZ01000298.1 GCA_003354045.1 bacterium | reverse complement strand
ATGCGGCCGACCATACCGGCCACGAGATCGTCCGCGCCCTTGCCGAAACTGTCTCGCGCTCATCCGGCATCGACGTATTCGAGGACCGCCAGGCAATCGACCTGCTGATCGACGAGAAGTTCGGCCTTCACCGCGGCCGCCCCCAGTGCTGGGGCGCCTACGTGCTCGACATCAAGTCGGGCCGGGTGGAGACCTTCACCGCCAACGCGACAATGCTGGCCACCGGCGGTACGGGCAAGGTCTACCTCTACACCTCCAACCCGGACGTCGCCTCCGGCGACGGTATCGCAATGGCCTACCGAGCCGGCTGCCGCGTATCCGACATGGAGTTCATACAGTTCCACCCAACCTGTCTATTCCATCCTCAGGCAAAGACTTTCCTGGTCACCGAGGCCTTGCGCGGCGAAGGTGCGGTGTTACAGCGTCCCGACGGCACGCCCTTCATGCTCCGCTACGATTCTCGCGCCGAGCTGGCTCCACGTGACATAGTCGCTCGCGCCATCGACCACGAGATGAAGTCGAATGGCTTCGACCACGTCTTGCTCGACGCGTGCGCGCTCGGTGCCGACTTCGCAAAGAAGCGTTTCCCGGCCGTCTACGAGAAGTGCCTGGAGTACGGCATAGACATAACGAAGGAGCCGATACCGGTGGTGCCGGCGACCCACTACATGTGCGGCGGCGTGGTGACCGGCCTGTGGGGCGAGACCGCCATCGACCGACTCTACTGCGCGGGCGAGGTCGCGATGACGGGCATGCACGGCGCCAACCGGCTGGCTTCCAACTCGCTGCTGGAGGCTGCCGTTTTCGCCCATCGCAGCGCCGAGCACGCCACACAGTTGATCGAAGGCGACCCCCAGCCCCCTCCCACCCTGCCCGAGTGGACCTCCGGCAGCGCCGTAGACATCAACGAGTCGGTCGTGATCACTCACAACTGGGACGAGATCCGCCGGCTGATGTGGAACTACGTGGGCATAGTGAGAAGCGATCGGCGCCTGGCCCGTGCGGCCGCTCGCATTTCCATGCTGCGCGACGAGATCCGCCAGTATTACTGGGATTTCCTGGTCACCGGCGATCTTCTCGAGCTGCGCAACATCGCCCTGGTCGCCGAACTCATCGTGCGCTCGGCCCGGACCCGCCGTGAGAGCCGCGGCCTACACTACAATGTAGACTGCCCGGACCGTGACGAAGAGCACTGGCACCGGCACACGATGATTTAGCCCGGGTCAGCCGGCTCAGCCGCCGGTACCGCTGGCTCGAAAGCGACTCGTCACCGCGCGCTCGAGCGCGCTGAAGAGCTTCATCTGCCGCTGCTCCTGGTCGCTGCGTACGGCGACCGGATACTCGCCGCTGAAACAGGCGTCGCAGAACCCGGGCCCCGGCTTGTCCAGAAAAGCGTACAGACCCTCCCTGGAGAGATAGGCAAGGCTGTCGGCACCTATGTACTCGCGCAGCTCCGCCAGATCCATGTTGTTGGCGACCAGCTCGCCCTTGGTCGGAGTGTCCACGCCGTAGTAGCAGGGATTGACGGTCGGCGGCGCGCTTATGCGTACATGTACTTCGGCGGCTCCGCCGCCACGGATCATGCGCACTATCTTCTGGCTGGTGGTGCCGCGCACGATCGAATCATCGATCACGATCACGCGCTTACCGGCGACCACGTCGCGCTGCACGTTGAGCTTCACCTTCACACCGAAGTGACGGATCGACTCGGTTGGCTCGATGAAGGTCCGCCCCACGTAGTGATTGCGAATCAAACCCATCTCGAACGGCAGTTTGGACTGCTCGGCAAAACCGAGCGCGGCGGGCACCCCGGAATCCGGTACCGGAACGACAATGTCGGCATCGACCATCGATTCGCGGGCCAGCTGGCGACCCATGGCCTTGCGCACCTCGTAGACGTTGCGCCCGAAGACGCTGCTGTCGGGCCTCGAGAAGTAGACGTACTCGAATATGCACGCATGGTGCGCCGTCGGGCTGAACGGCCTGAGCGAGTGCATCTCGCCATCGATGAAGTGCAGCACCTCGCCGGGCTCGACCTCGCGGACATAGTCCGCCTCCACCAGGTCGAGCGCGCAGGTCTCGGAGGCCACCACCCATCCGCCGGCCGGAAAGGCCCCCAGTACCATCGGCCTGAAACCGTGCGGGTCGCGCGCGGCAATCATCTCGTTCTCGGAGAGGAAGATCACCGAGTAGGCGCCCTCGACCTCGGCAAGCGCTTCGATCGAGCGAGCCAGCAGGGTCGGATGCTGGGCTCCGGCGATCAGGTGGATCAGCACCTCGGTATCTACATTGGATTGGAAGATGGCCCCGCGTTTGACCAGCCGCGAGCGCAGTTCGTGTATGTTCACGAAGTTGCCGTTGTGACTCACCGCAAGGCTGCCGAGCGAGTACTCGACCACGAAGGGCTGGGTATTGCGCAGCAGGGTCGCTCCTGCCGTCGAGTAGCGGTTGTGGCCGATGGCCATCTCGCCGTCGAGGCGGCGGATTATTTCACCGTCGAAGACGTCGGCCACCAGGCCGAGGCCACGGTGATTGATCAACGCATCGCCGTCAGAAGAGACTATGCCGGCGCCTTCTTGACCGCGGTGCTGAAGGGCATAGAGGCCGAGGTAGGCGAGGTTGGCTGCCTCCGGCCGCCCGTAGACACCCACCACTCCGCACTCCTCGTGGAACCCGCCACCGTCGCTAACGCCCTTCGTATGCATCCTGGATTTAGCCTCGCCGCCCATTTGATAACACTTACCCGCCGACCGCCCTATCGATGCCCCCCTCGAGTCGCCGCACAGGCCTGAGCCATCGCACGGGCCGCGCCAGGCACGCGAGTTTCACTCGATACTCAGCCTAGCTCGAGCCGCTGCTCCGCTCGGCAATTGCCGGCAGTGTGGATTCCCAGCCCTCCCGTAGTTCGGCAATCGCGACGTCGAGCAAAGGCCGCGCTTCCCCGCGCTCGGAGGCGGCGACACTAATCACCAGGCGTTCTCCACGGACGTCGCCCAGCCTCACGGCCCTGACGCCGGCCTCGCGCGCAGCATCGACCACCGTCTGCTCGCTCTCAGGTGCCGTGGCCACCAGAATGCGCGCACCGCTCTCACCAAACAGCTCCACATCCGGGCGACCGCCGCCCGAGAGCTCGATCCTGCAGCCCACTCTCTCCCCGAGCATGCACATCTCGGCCAGCGCAACTGCCAGTCCGCCGTCGGCAACGTCGTGTGCGGTGCCGACGACACCGTCGGCGATGAGCCGCTGGCAAAGTGCGCTCGTGCGCTTCTCCTCGTCGAGATCGATCGCCGGCGGCCGGTCGCCGGTAAGCCCGGCGCTCACGTAAAGGTACTCGGAGCCCTCGAGCTCCGCTTCCCCGCACCCGAGCAGGTAGACGACGTGGCCTGCCTCGCAAAGACCGGCGGTCGCGGTGCGACCGGCGTCTTCTATCAGGCCGACCAGCGCCACTACCGGCGTGGGCGGAATCGAGTCGCCGCGTGTGTCGTTATAGAAGCTCACGTTGCCCGAGATCACCGGCGCCTCGAACACCCGGCAAGCCTCGCCCATGCCGTCGATGGCGCGGCTGAATTGCCACATCACCTCCGGCTTCTCCGGATTGCCGAAGTTGAGACAGTCGCTCACAGCCAGCGGTTTGGCCCCGGTCACGGCCACATTGCGCACGGCCTCGGCCACGGCGTGCTGGGTGCCGATGTAGGGGTCGAGCTCGACGTAGCGCGAGTTGCAATCGGTCGTCATCGCCAGCGCCCCACCTATGGCGCCCACGCGTACCACCGCGGCATCGCCGCCAGGACCCACCACGGTGTCGGCACCGACGTAGCAGTCGTACTGCTCGTAGACCCAGCGGCGGCTGCACAGATTGGGCGAGGCGAGAAGACGCACGAGCATACCGCCCAGGTCCTCGGGCACCGAGACGGTCGTAGCGTCGAATCGGGCTGGCCGCTCGGCGGGCGCCGCTATCGGGCGCTCGTATCGGGGCGCATCGTCGGTGACCGCACCAACCGGGATCGAGGCCACCGTTTGGCCCCGGTAAAGCGCCTCGAAGAGCTCCTCCTCTATCACCTCACCAATCACCACGCAGTCGAGCCCCCAGCGCGAGAAGACCTCGGCCAGCTTTTCCTCGCGCCCCTTGTGCGCGACCAGCAGCATTCTCTCTTGCGACTCCGACAGCAGCATCTCGTAGGGGGTGAGAGTCTCGTCGCGAAGTGGAATGAGGTCGAGGTCGATGCGGATGCCGACCTTGCCACGGCTGGCCATCTCGACCGAAGAACTCGTGAGCCCGGCCGCCCCCATGTCCTGGATGGCCACTATGTCATCCCCGGTAAGCACCTCGAGACAGGCCTCTATGAGGAGATTCTCGGTAAACGGATCGCCGACCTGGACGGTCGGCTTCATCTGCTCCGACTCCTCCTTGAACTCGGCCGAGGCCAGCAGGCTGGCACCGTGGATCCCGTCGCGCCCCGTCTTCGAACCAACGTAGAGAACCGGGTTACCACAGCCCGAAGCCACCGCCCGGAAGATGCGGTCGGCCGGCGCCACACCGAGCGTAAAGGCATTTACCAGGATGTTGCCGTCGTAGCCGGCATCGAAAGAACCCTCCCCGCCGACCGTGGCCACACCCACCGAGTTGCCGTAGCCGCCGATGCCGGCCACCACCCCACCAAGCAAGAACGGCGTCTTCTCGTGGTCGGCGGCTCCGAAGCGCAGCGAGTTCAGGTTGGCCACCGGCCGCGCGCCCATGGTGAACACGTCGCGCAGAATGCCGCCCACGCCGGTGGCGGCGCCCTGGTAGGGCTCGATGAAAGACGGATGGTTGTGGCTCTCGATCTTGAACACGGCGGCCATGCCGCCACCGATGTCCACCGCGCCGGCATTCTCGCCGGGGCCCTGCAAAACGCTCGGCCCGCTTTGTGGCAGACGGCCGAGGTGCACGCGCGAACTCTTGTAGCTGCAGTGCTCCGACCACATGACGGAGAACACCCCGAGTTCCTCTATGGTTGGGACACGGCCGAGATGGCGCTGGATGGACTCATACTCCTCGGGCGTCAGACCGTGATCCAGGGCCACCTGATCGGTAACTTCGATGTCCCGACGCCAGTCAGCCACGGCCGGCCTCTTCGATATCCCGCCACACCGCGCTCACGGCCGCACTCCCGCCGCCGCTTGCTCCAACCATCTGACGGCCGATTGAAAGAGCACGCGGCCATCGGTCATGCCCAGTTGCTCGTCCACCGCGTGCTCGGGATGCGGCATCAAACCGACCACGTTGCCGGCTTCGTTGCTGATGCCGGCAATATCGTTGCTCGAACCGTTGGGCGCGCCCTCAGCGTAGCGAAACACGACCTGGCCGCGGCTCTCCAACCTCTCGAGTTCTTCTGCCTCGGCCACGTAGCAGCCTTCGCCGTTCTTGATGGGAATCTCGAGCACGTCGCCGCGCTCACATGCCCCGCTGAAGGCAGAGTTCGTAGTCTCCACTCTCAGGCGCTGCTCGTTACAAATGAACTGGAGCCGGCGGTTGCGCACCAGCGCCCCGGGAAGCAGCCCGGCCTCGCAGAGAATCTGGAAGCCGTTGCAGATACCGAGGACGGGACCGCCCGCACGCGCGTGCTCGGCGACCCGGCTCATGATTGGCGAGAAGCGCGCCAAGGCGCCGCAGCGAAGGTAGTCGCCGTAGGAGAAGCCTCCGGGCAATACGACGACATCGGTCCCACGCAGGCTCTCGTCGCGGTACCAGAGGGTCTCGACCTCATAGCCGAGAACTTTGCCGAGCGCATGGACGCTGTCGCGATCGTCGTTGGACCCGGGAAAGACGACGACTCCCCACTTCACTTGGCCGCGCCCTCGACCTCGAAGCGGTAGTTCTCTATGACCTCGTTGGCGATCAGGCGGCGACACATCTCCTCCACCCGCCCTTCCACACTGCCCTGGTCCTGACCTTGTAGTCTCATCTCCACGTACTTGCCCAGGCGCACGTCATCGACCTCGTCGAAGCCGAGCGAGCGTAGCGAGCCGGCCACGGCCTTTCCCTGTGGGTCCAGGATGGCCGGCTTGGGCGT
>PIVZ01000889.1 GCA_003354045.1 bacterium | reverse complement strand
GCCCCTCGACGATTTCGTCCTCGAACGGCTGCATCGGCGGGGCCGATGCGTTCTTGGCACTCGAAACGTTCTTGCTCGGCTGCTGGACAACTTTGCTCATAGTCGATATAGCTTCCTGGGAAGCTATTGTTCATCAGCACGGAGTGAAAGACAAATGGCCGACGAGAACCTCAACGACACAAAGAACATCGATGCCTCGGTGGGAGGCACGCTATTCGAGCGTTACTTCACGGGCCGCAACGAGGCGAGCCTGGTTGCGCCAAACACGCTGTTCATGACGGCGGACTACGTCAACCTCACCGCTTTCGAGACCGCCGATGGTTTGCTGCTGGTGGACACGGGAATGGTCGCCGCGGGGCCCAAGGTCTTCGAAGAGATCCGCAAACGGACCGACGCGCCCCTCAATACCGTGGTCTTCACCCACGGCCACCTCGATCACGCCTTCGGACTGGCTCCCTGGCTCGAAGCCGGCGAAAAGCCTCGCGTGATCGCCCACGAGAACGTCGCACGCCGCTATCGTACCTACATGAAGACGGGCCCGATGAACGTCCACATCAACCGCGTGCAGTTCGGCATCGAGGCCGACATCACCTGGCCGCAGCGCGACGAGGACTTCTTCTGGCCCGATACGACCTATCGCGACTCCCTCACCCTCCATCTCGGCGGCGAGCGCTTCGAGCTTCGCCACGCCAAGGGCGAGACCGATGATGCTACCTGGGTCCAGGCATGCGACAGGAAGATCGTGTGCTCGGGCGACCTCTGGGAAGGCATCCTGCCAAACTGCGGAAACCCGCAGAAGGTCCAGCGCTATCCCGAGGAGTGGGCCGACGCCCTGGAGGCCATCGCCGCGGTGGGAGCCGAACTGCTACTTCCGGGCCACGGCCAGCCGCTGGAAGGTGCGGACAAGATTCGCACCTGCTGTCTCAATACGGCCGAGGCCCTTCGCGCCATCGTCAGCCAGACCCTGGAAGGACTCAACGCCGGCTGGACGCACGAAGACATCCTGGCCTCGATCAAGATTCCCGAGCACCTCACGGGCGAGCATTACCTGGACCCGCTTTACGACCGTCCCGAGTTCATCGCGCGCAACGTGATCCGCAAGTACGGCGGCTGGTGGGAAGGCTTCTCCTCACAGATCATGCCGGCCAAGATGGCCAGCCAGGCCGCCGAGATCGCCCGCCTGGCCGGCGGCGCCGCGGCTTTGATCGCCCGGGCTCGCGAGCTCACCGATTCCGATCCCGCGCTGGCCTGCCATCTGGCCGAATGGGCGGCACTCGCCGCGCCCGAAGATCGAGAGGCCCAGCAGTGCGTCATCGACGTGTTCACCAAGCGGGCCGAGGGAGAAATCGCACTGATGGGACGTGGGCTCCTCTCCCATGCCGCGCGCAACGCCGAGAAGGCCATCGCCGCGCTCGACAGCACCGGCTGAGGTCGCGGTGTCGGCAGACAACACCAACCATCAGTCCCGCCCGCAGGGCCGCGACCACGCCGATCAGCGC
>PIVZ01000297.1 GCA_003354045.1 bacterium | reverse complement strand
CGTCCGGATCCGGCAGACTGCTGGCCTGAGCCGAAAAGTATTTATCCACACCCCGGCAGGCTGTCAACAGTCACGCGAGAACGGCGCCGCCGGGCTGGTGGCACAGGCGCTGCCACCAGCCCCCGGCCGCAGCGGCACGGCCGGGGGCCCTTGGCCATAATCGCAAGGCGGCGGTTTGCATTTGGCAGATCGCTGTCGGAGGTTTGCACGGTGTCTGAACCGAGCAACAGGGCCGTATACCTGCTCGATATCAGCTTCTTCATATTCCGCGCCTACCACGCGATTCCTCAGCTAAATACGTCCGAGGGGACCCCGACCAACGCCGTGCACGGGGTCTCGACGATGCTCGAGCGGCTGCTTCGCACCGAGAAGGTCCGCTACCTGGCGGCCTGCTTCGACACCGCCCGTGCAACTTTCCGGCGTGACATCTACCCCGAGTACAAGGCCAACAGGGACGAGCCCGAGGACGATCTGCGCGCCCAGTTCCCGCTCGTTCGTCGCCTGGTGGCGGCGATGAACATCCCCTGTCTGCAGGCCCCGGGCTACGAGGCAGACGACATCCTGGCGACCCTGGCCCGGCGCTACGCCGCTGAGGGCCGCGATGTGGTCATAGTCACCGGCGACAAGGATCTGATGCAGTGCGTGACCGATCGCATCAGTCTCTACGATCCGGTGAAGGGCCGGCGTGTCCGTCACGCCGAGGTCGAGGAGAAGTTCGGCGTGCCGCCCGAGGCCGTGGCCGACGTGCTCGGTTTGATGGGCGATGCCTCGGATAATATCCCGGGGGTAAGGGGAGTCGGACCGAAGACGGCCAGCGCGCTGATCGCGCATTTCGGCTCGCTGGAGGCGATGCTGGAGAATACGGCCGAGATCGAGAACGTGACCGTGCGCGGGGCGGCCTCGGTGCGCAAGAGGATCGAGGGCGGAGTGGAGGAGGCCCGTCTGTGCCACCGTCTGGCGCTCGTCGAGGACCAGGTGCCCGTGGATATCGCGGTCGAAGATCTGGAGATCTGCTCTCTCGTGAGCGGGGATCTCGAGGAGCTTGCCGGGGAGTTGGAGATGACGCGGCTGGTGCCGCGCCTCGAGGCGCTGGCCGAGCAAAGCGGGCTCGTAAGGCCGAAGCCCGAGGGCAATAGCGAAGCCCGCGGCTCGCCGCGCCGGGCCAAAACCGCCTCGTCCGGCAAGCAGCAGACGCTCGAGCCGAAATCACCGGCAAGCGTCGAGCCCGAGGGCGACTACCGCGAACTGGCCGGCCTGCGGCCGGCGCTGGTGCTCACGGGGGGCGAGACGGGATCTCCGGTGCTGACGCTGGAGGCCGGAGGCACGCGGGCCGTGATCGTGGGCGAGGGGGCCATCAAGGAAGCGCTGCTCGGCCTGTCCGAGAGCGGCACGTCGCTGCTCGGCCACGATCTCAAAGCACTTACGCGCAACTACGGCGCCGATCCCGGCCTCCATGGCCTCGATCTTGGTGTGGCTTCCTACCTGGTGGACCCCTCGGCCGGCGATCATGGCATGGTGGACCTGGCCAAGCGCTTCCTCGACGAGGAGGCTGTGACTGGCGATACCCCGGAGGCACGCGATGGTTCGCTCCGGCAGGTGAGCCGTCTTGGCGAGATCCTCGAAAAGGAGCTCGACCGTCGGTCGCAAACGAACCTCTATCGCGACATGGAGCTTCCCCTGATAAAGATTCTCGCCGCCATCGAGGCCAAGGGAATGTTGCTCGAGGTGGATGCTCTCGAGGAGACTTCCGAGGAACTAGGCGAGCGGATGAGCGTGCTCGTCGGCCGCGTATACGAGGCGGCCGGTTGTGAGTTCAACATCCTCTCGCCCGTACAGCTTCGCGAGCTGCTGTTTACGAAGCTCGGGCTTCCGACCAAGGGCATAAAGAAGACCAAGACGGGGCCGTCCACCGATAGCGATTCGCTGAATGCCCTGGCCCCGCTGCACCCCTTGCCTGGCCTGGTCCTGGAATACCGCGCGCTGGCGAAGCTCAAGTCTACCTACGTGGACGCGCTTCCGCGGTTGGTCGATGCCGACCATCGCATCCATACAACGCTCAACCAGACGGTGACGGCCACCGGACGGCTGAGCTCGAAGGATCCCAATCTTCAGAACATTCCCGTGCGTACCGAGGACGGTGTGCGCATTCGCGCGGCTTTCGTGGCGCCAGACGGCAAGCGTTTGATTTCGGCCGACTACAATCAGATCGAGCTGCGGGTACTGGCCCATCTCTCCGGAGACGAGAACCTCATCTCGGCCTTCGAGCAAGGAATGGACATCCATACGGCGACCTCGGCGGAGCTCTTCGAAGTCGACCCGAAGTCGGTCTCTGCCGCGATGCGCCGTGAGGCCAAGGTGGTCAATTACGGCATTGTCTACGGCATGGGCCCGGTGCGGCTTTCCAGGGAGCTGGGGATAAGCCGGAGCAAGGCCGCCGACTACATCAAACGCTACTTCGAGCGCTTCTCGGGCGTACAGGGCTTCTACGACCGTATGCTCGATCAGGCCAGGGCCGAGGGGTTCGTTTCCACGATGTTCGGGCGTCGGCGCTACCTTCCTGACATACTCAGCAGCCACGGTGGGCATCGCCAGGCGGCCGAGAGGGTGGCCACAAACACCCCCATTCAGGGGAGTGCGGCCGACATCATCAAGCGCGCCATGGTAAGCTTGGCGGCGGCTTTGCGTCAGTCGGACCTCGACGCCGAGCTCGTCCTTCAGATTCACGACGAGCTTTTGCTGGAGTGTCCGCAATCCGAGGTGGAGAAGGCCTCCGAGCTGACCGTCCGCGCGATGGAGGGCGCCGCGGAACTGGTGGTTGCGATCGTTGTGGACGTAGGCAGCGCAAGGAGTTGGGCAGAGGCCCATTAGCTCTAGGGATTGGGCCGGAACGGTGAATAGGCGCAGCGGCGAGGCGTCTATCATCACTGGTATGGAGCAACGTAAGTGGAACCTGGCGACGGTGAGCTTGTCGAGCAGGCCAAGCGGGGTGACCGGGGTGCGATGCAGCAGCTCATCGAGCGCTACCAGCGCCGAGTTCTCAGCGTGGTCATCGGCATGGTCAAGGATCAGGAAGACGCCCGAGATGTCGTCCAGGAGACGTTCGTCCGCGTGTTCCGCAACATCGGTGGCTTCAAGGGCGACTCCTCATTTTACACGTGGGTGTACCGAATCGCCGTGAACCTCTCGATAGACCATCGCAGACGTGTCTCAAAGCGTCCCCTCGTGGAGTTCGATGAGACGCTACCCCCCAGAGAGGAGCCCATTGGTGCGGCCAGTCGAACGCTTGCCCAGGATCCGTTTCGCGAGGTGCGCAGCCGCGAGCTCGGACGCAAAATCTTTGCTGCGATTGAAGATTTGACCCCCGATCATCGCGCGGTCATACTTCTTCGTGAAGTCGATGGACTCTCCTACGAAGAGATCAGTCAGGTCATGGAATGCTCCATGGGAACCGTCATGAGCCGCCTGCACTACGCTCGCAAGAAGCTACAGGCGCGCTTGAGTGATCTGCTGTGACTGCAGTGTTGCGCGCGAACGGGTGAAGGTGCTCTTGGATGGATTGCGCCGATTTTGACAAACGCTTCGATCTCTACGTAGACGACGAGCTCGCGCCGGCCGACATGGACGCCGCCCGTGAGCACATCGGTGCGTGTAAGGCATGCGAGCAGTCGGTGACGCGTTTCCAGCAGACCCGTGCTCTTCTTTCGACGGCCGTAGCTGAAGTAGCTGCGGCCGTCGACGTTTCAGGCCTGTGGGCTGACGTGGAATCCGCCCTCGACCCGCCCTGCGAAGAGCCCGAGCGGGCGCTGGTGGTGGATTCATGGCCGAGCAGGGCGCGTCGCTGGCTGGCCGAGTCATTCGACGGCGGACCACTTGGCTACGCTTGGCGTGTAGGTATGTGGGGTGGCGCGTCAGCGCTAGCCGCGGCGGCTCTGGTCCTTACGGTTTCCGGGTTAGAGCCGCAGCGGGTGGAGGTGGCGCAGACTCCTACGGTGAAGACCTCGACGCTGGCCGCCACGCGCACTTCTCCCGGCGCCCGGACTTCTCCTGCGGTGCAGACTTCTCCCGCCAGCCGGCGAGTCGCGAGAGTGCGCCTCGATTCCTTGGAAACCGCCCCCGGCCACTCGGTTTCCACGTGGGTGTTGCCGCGCAGCAAGGCCCGCGTGATCTGGGTCTCCAAGCGCGACTCGGCCACCGTCCAGCAGGTGAGCTACGACAAGTGAGTCCGTCTGTCGCTTATACGGCCGCAGTCTTGATGCTGGCCTCGCTGAGCCCGACTCCCGTCGGTGCGGAGCACACTGTGACTGTGAGTATCTCGACGGTCGTTGCATCGAACGACCGTCGCAGCTTCGACCCGCGCCTCGAGCACATCAGATCGGAGCTCAAGCCGTTGCGCTTCAAGAACTACCGCATGCTCGGTCAGGAATCACGCGATCTGACGGGAGGCGATCAGTGTGGCATCGAGCTTCCCGGGGGGCGCTACCTGCACATAACCACCAAGGAGAACACCGCCGAGTACCTGCGTATGAACATTCTGTTAAACGAGGGCAACCGACCCATCATCAACACCGACGTCAAGTTGGATCATGATTCCGTGGTTGTCCTGGGCGGGCCCAAAGACGAGCGGGGCACGTTGCTCATCACGATAGGCACCGAGACTCCGGTTGCCGAGCCGGCAGTCGCCGAAGCCGAGCGCTAGCCAGCGAGAAAGGGGCTTGTCCCCTTATCCTCGCAAGGGAGAGACAACAGTGGCCTGGACGATCGACGACATCTACGACGAGATTGCAGGTCAGTTCGGAGGCATTCTCGGTGGCGTTGACGAAGAGCGTACGAACGGTGGACTATCGACACTTCTTGCGCCGGTCGATCCTTACAACCGCTCCCCGCTGCTCGCTTCGCTGGTTACCGCCGTCGGCGCTGTATCCCTGCTCGTGCTTTCGGGTCTTGCCGTCGGGACCTTCGCGGTGACGCTGGCCTCTTTGCTGGCCATCTACTTCCTGCTCACGGAAGTCTTCGGCTACGAGCTGTCGCTCGCGCCATTCCCCGCTTAGCCTCCTCTACCAGAGTTCCAAGTCGCGCGCGTCGCGATCTACCTCGATGCCGAGTATCAACGCGCAGGCGGCGGCTGCCGCGTCGCAGGCCGCGGCTTCATGCAGGAGCGGCTCGCAGGCGGCGGGAGCCGCGGGGGCCGACGCAGACTGCGGCTCGGCTGGCGGGCAGATGCCTGTACGTAGGCGGCCGGCCTCCAAACTGTACCAGACGACGGGAATGCCGCTGCCCGCGAGCAGGCGCAGACGTTTCTCGCCGACCGCGCCGATACCGGCGACAACGATACAGCTCAGTTGCTCGGCATCGAGCTTTTCAGGGAGGCTTCCCGTCGTGGTAACGCCGGTGGCTTGTAGATACAGTCGGGCCTGGCGGACGCCGGCCTCTTCCCCTTCGATCAGAACGCGCGCGGCCAGCAGCTTCTGCTGACCGTCGATCCCGATGCGGGGAACGATGATCTGACGCGCGTAGCGCTCGATGTCGCTATCGCTCAGCGGCACGGCCGGCCTACTCGATGACGTTCTTCTCGATCGGCTCGACTTTGACCCCGCGCGAGGCGATCCATTCGACAGCCGCGTCGATCTGGTCTTGCTTTCCATCGAGCTCGAGCGCCACGATCCCGATGTGGTCGGAGACCGAAGCACCGCGGATATTGGTGACGACTTCGAACTTCTGGCCGACCTCGTAAATGAGCGGCTCTTTGATCAGCTCTTCGTTGTAGGTGAGGTAGAAACGTTGAATAGCCATGGGGCCTCCTCAGGTCGCGGCGAGCTCGAAGCGGTCGCGCCAGCTAATCCACAAATTGGTAGACAGGTAACGGTTACCGAGGTCGGGTAGGATCGCCACTATGCAACCGGAATCGATATCGCGAGCCACCTGCAATGCAGCTACCACCGCTGCACCCGACGATTGGCCGACCAGAAGACCTTCGTGCGCGGCCAGTCGGTATACCATCTCGTAGGCATCTTCGGTGCTCACGCCCAGCTTTCGGTCGAGCTCCTCCTCGTGATAGATGCCGGGCACGATCGAG